>CAMYKJ010000315.1 GCA_947258945.1 uncultured Ectothiorhodospiraceae bacterium | reverse complement strand
CCGGCTGTCTGAACTGGAAGGAATCGACCGCCACGGTGACGGTGCGCCCGTTGGCACGGCGCCGTGCAATAATGCTGCCGGCGATATCGACCTGCGACATCAGCCAGCCGCCGAAGATGTCGCCGGCGGCATTGGTGTCGGCCGGCATGGCCATTACGCGGATGGCCAGGTGATCCTCGGGTGGTAATTCGATCTGCTTAGCCATGTATTGAAGACCTGTAGGAGCGCCTTGCAGGCGCGATTATGTATCAGGGCTGAATTTTCTTTCGTAGGAGCGCACCGCGTGCGCGATTAGAAGCCGCAATCAGACACTTCGCGCACACGGTGCGCTCCTACAAGTTCTACGTTCCAAGTCAGAGTATCATCGTGCCTGCAAGGCGCTCCTACAGCAATATAAACTAACACGGCATGCACCACGCAAGGCGTGCTGGTTTTATGCTGGATTCCCGCCGGAGCCTGTCCCCGCGGAGGCGGGGGCGGGAATGACGGTTATTTTTGTCGCGCCTGCAAACCTGTCTCCGCGAAGGTGGGGAGAGTCAATGCCCTTCGTACATCTTGTCGATGCTGTCGGCGAAGGCTGCCATGATACTGCGGCGTTTCAGTTTCAGCGTCGGCGTGATCATGCCGTTGTCGACGGTCCAGGGATCGAGGGTGCAGGTGACACCATAGATCTGGCAGTAGCCCGGAAATTCCGCAAGATGTCCATCGAGCCTTTTCCTGACGGCCTGAATCAGTGTGTCATTCTGCAACGACGCGGGATCATCGGGCGGGAGGTTGAGCGTGGCGGCAAAGGTCTTCCACTGGTCCGGTTCCAGCACGATAACCGCTGTCAGGTAGGGTCGGTTGTCACCGGTGATCATGACCTGCTTGGTTGTTCTCGATGCGGACCTTGTCGCCGGTGTGCAGCCAGCCGTCGCTGTCGATGATCTCGCGGGTGGCCTGCTCGTTGTTCCAGTAACCGAGCATCACGCAGGGCCCGCGGGTCAGCAGCTCGTCGTTCTCGCCGACCTTCACCTCGACATGGGTGAGCGGGATGCCGACACTGACCGGATCATTGTTGTCCGGCGGGTTGCCGCTGATGATCGGGCTGGTCTCGGTGAGGCCATAGCCCTGCACCAGGTTCAGGCCGAGACCGATGAACACGCGCGCAATGTCCGGGGGCAGCGGTGCGCCGCCGGAGGCTGCGACACGCATGCGACCGCCCAGCTTGGCCATGATCTTGCCGGCCACCAGTTTATTGAGCAGCGGCCAGAGCAGGAAGGAGGGTGACCAGCCGGCACGACCCTGGCGGTGCTCGAAGCGCTGCCAGCCGACATCCACGGCCAGGTTGAAGAGTTTTGCCGCCAGTGGCGATTTCTCTGCCAGGCCGGCCTGGATCTTGTTGTAGACGCGTTCATAGATGCGCGGTACGGATATCAGAATGGTTGGCTTTATGGTCAGCAGATCCTCGCCCAGCTGCGGGATCGAGCGCGCATAGGCGATGGTGGAGCCATTCTTCATCGGTATGTAATAGCCGACCGTGCGTTCGAAGGTATGCGACAGCGGCAGGAAGGACAGCAGCACATCGTCATGGCGCATCATGACCACGTCCATGGCACTGTCGGTGTTCATGAGGATCACATCGTCATGGCGCATCATGACCACGTCCATGGCACTGTCGGTGTTCATGAGGATATTGCGGTGGCTGAGCATGACGCCCTTGGGCCGGCCCGTCGTACCGGAGGTATACACGATGGTGGCCAGGTCATCCATCTCGCCTTTATCTTCCCGCAAACCGTCAGCGTCATCCGGCAGCCAGTCGGCGACGGTGCGCACGCGAGATTCGTTGTCCGGGACCGTGACCGGCTCGAGCGTCAGGATGCGAAGCAGGCCGCCAAGCTGGTCGTGGACTTTCAGCAACCGTTGCCAGTGCTCGCTGCCCTGCAGGAAGACGACCTTCGCGCCGGCATCGTTGAGAATGTAGGCCGTATTCTCGGCACGGTCATCGGTATACAGCGGTACCACGACCAGGCCGCAACCGAGGGCCGCCTGTTCGAACTGCACCCACTCGCAGCAGTTGCGCAACAGAACGGCGACACGGTCACCCGGTTGCAGCTCCTCCCTGGCAAATGCGGCCTGCCAGCGTGCGACTTCATCGGCCATGTCCTGCCAGGTGTAGTCCTTCCACTGGTCATCGGACTCGTCATACTGGCGGTAGGCCACCAGGTCGGGTGTGCGTCGTACGCGTTCGCGGAACAGGCCGGCCAGCGTGCCGGCGATTTCTGCGGATATTATGTCAACATTGTTTTCGCTCATGTGTCCGATGTCCCCCTGTATCGGTTTACGCCAGTTGTTGCCAGCCCGGATCGGCCGTGAACCGTTCACCTCGCAGTTTCTCCAGCCCGGCGAGTTGCTTCACCAGAACAGCCACGCCGACGGCATCGATATGATTCATCGGCCCGCCTCGGAACGGGGCGAAGCCGGTGCCGAAGATCATGCCGGCATCGAGCAGGTCCGGCTCGCTGACCACCTGCTCACGCACGCAGCTGACCGATTCGTTCAGCAGGCGCAGTACCAGCCGGTTGGT
>CAMYKJ010000314.1 GCA_947258945.1 uncultured Ectothiorhodospiraceae bacterium | reverse complement strand
CGCGCCAGCCAGGCCGCGTAATGGATAATGCGCAGGGTGCGCAGCGGCTCGATCAGCAGCAGTTCCCGATGGTCGAACTCGTTGAATTGCAGGTAGCCTTCCATGATATCGATCAGCTGCGACTGCATCTCGTGACGGTCTCCCGATAGCAGCATCCACAGGTCCTGCACGGGCGGCCCGGTACGGCAATCATCCAGGTCGACGAAATGCGGCCCGTCCTCCTTCCACAGGATGTTCCCGGGGTGGCAGTCCCCGTGCAGCCGGATCTGCCTGACATTGCCGGCAGTGTTGAACATCGCGATGACCTGGTCGAGCAGATCGGCTACCAGCGTTTCATAGGCCGTCCCGATATGTGCCGGAATGAAGTCGTTTTCCAGCAGGAACTGGCTGGCGCGTACTCCGAAACTGTCGATATCCAGGACCGGCCGGTGCCGGAACGCCCGCGTGGAACCCACGGCATGCAGGCGGGCGATAAAGCGCCCCATCCATTCGCGCTCCTCGCGGGTATTCAATTCCGGCCAGTGCCCGCCCTGGCGCGGGTAGAGCGCAAACCGGTAGCCATGCGAGGTGTGCAGGGTGGACCCGTCGAAGGCCAGCACCAGCGCGACGGGCGATAGAATTTCGCAATCAGGGGATCTGCATCCTCGATGCCGACCTGGTAGACACGGTTCTCGTAACTGTTCAGGGCCAGCAGGCGGCCATCGGGCCGGCAACCGGAGGTCTCGACGGCATCCAGCAGGGTATCGGGCGTGAGCCCCGCGTAATCCGCGGCCGGCGTGTCAGCAGGACTGGTTGTCCGGTTCATGCGGTCACTTCCTGCTGTCCCGGATGGTCTCGTAGGCGGCCTTGATCCGTTGCGTCTTGTCAGTCGCCAGGCGGATCATTTCTTCCGGCAGTCCCTTTGCGATCAGCTTGTCCGGGTGATGTTGGCTCATCATTCGCCGATAGGCCTTCTTGACCTCGGTGTCCGGGGCGTCTTGCGCAACGCCGAGTACCTCGTAGGCCTGGGCCAGCTCCTGCTTGCGGTTGCGCGGTGCCTGTTGCGGTCCGCCGAGGCTGAAGAGGTGTTCGATGTCGGCATGATTGAAGCCCAGCTCGGCGCCGATCGAGAAAAGGATGCGCTTCTCGGCGGGATGCAGCTGCCCGTCGGCCAGGGCGGTCGCAATCTGGATCTCCAGGAATACCTGCACGAGACTACGGCGGCGATGGCACTCGCGCCTGAACTGGCCGAGCACATCATGCAGCGGGAAACCCGTTTTCTTGACTCGCTCGAGGCGATTTCATCCCGGGTAACCTTGCCGTCCGCCTTGGCAACATGTCCCATGACAGAAAAGGTGGCAGTGAAAAAGGCCGCCTGTACGCGTTCCTGCTGGCCGATGCCGTAGGCGGTCTGGTCATCGGTCAGTTTGATGCCGCGGTCGAAGTTGCGTCCCAGGGCCGCACCGAGCAGCGCCCCCAGCGGACCGCCGAACATGTAACCGAGCGTGCCGCCCAGCAGTGTCCCCCACCAGGCCATCAGTCGTATGACCGCACGGCTGGTCTGACCCGCGCATGCGGGAGGGCTGCGCTGCGTGGTGTGATGCGGGGCGCTGTCACGGCAAGTTCGGGTTAACGGAAGGCGGGCAGGGGCGTGGTGATGTACCACGCCGTTTCATCCGGATAGTATTTCCAGGCCTGCTCGTCGGTCAGCGTGACCACCTTGAGGGTGTCGCTGTTGTAGTAGTCGATCCGCACGGTGATTTTCACTTCGTTGCCATCCGCAAGTATGCGGCTGTTTACCTGCTGGTAAGAGGTCACACTGACATTCCCGGGGAGGACCGCCGGCTGCGTGGCAGCACCCTCCCTGCGCTGGAAACTGGCAGCGGTCGCAAAGTCGCCCCAGCGGATGGACCGCTCGTAGATAATGGTTGCCTGTTCGAGGGTGCGCTCTTTCTTTTTCTCACTCAGTGAGGCACAGCCTGTGAGGAGCAGGGCGATGAATATACCCGCGAAGAATGATTTCATATAGACACCGGCACGATTGTCTCTGCATCAGGCAGGACATTATACCGGGAGCGGGTGGTCGGATGGGCGGGAGCGGGCTATTTCTTCGCGATTGCGGCAAGCAGCTTCTCGAGCCGTTCAGTCAGGGTTTCTCTTGCAAGCCGCTCACTCTCGTGTGCGATTTCGACCTGCATGACCTTGTCGGTATAGCTCTTCCGCGGCCCTGGCCTGCTTGAGTGCCCGGCGCAGGGTCTCTGCCTCATTGCTGGGCGGGACCTCGATTGGTGCATTCACCACCGTGGCGGACGGCGCGGGCGCCGTGTCGCTGTCCATGGAGGTGATCGACAATTCACTGGTCACGGCACCTGCACCGGCAATTAATTGCGGTGCGCCAAGATTAAGGCCGCCTTCCAGTACGGATATATCGAAACCGCGCTGACCGAGCAGGAAGGCGGCAGCCGCACTGCGTCGACCGGTATCGCAATACAGGATGTAGGTTTTGGTCGCGTCGAGTTTCTTCATGGTTTCCCGTACCATCGCCAGCGGAATGTTGGTGCTGCCCTCGAGCGCGCCATTTGCAAATTCGTCCGCCGTGCGTACATCCACCCAGACATTGCCGGATTTGACGGCCGTTTCTGCCAGATCGTAATCGATGTAACGCACCAGCGGTTTTTTCAGAATATCGACGAAATGCTGCTTCGACAGGCGCATGAGCGAACCGTCCGACAGCATGGTGACCGTCGCATTGCGCTCTGCATCGGACACCAGCGCATCCTCGCCGAAACAGTCACCCGGACCGAGTTCCGCCAGCGGAACATCCCAGCCCTTGCCGGATGCCAGTCGCGTCACCGAGCAGGTGCCCTCGCGGATGATGTAAAAATAGTCGCCTTCGTCCCCCTGGCGGACGATGGTGTCTCCGGCATAGACATTCACCGGTTGCAGTGACTGGATCAGCCGCTGGATATCGGCAGGCGGCATGCGCGAGAAGGCCTCGGACTGCAGCATATGCGTCATCCAGTCGTCCTCGGAGCCGGCGCTGATATCGATGGTCCCGGTCTCGGCTGTCTGGTCGAGCGTCAGCATGACATCCAGCAGGGTGGAATCGATGGTGGCGATCACCGACTTGGTCGCGGCGCGCGCGGTGGTAATGCGTGGCTGCTGATTGGCCAGCGGGTAGCGGGCCGGGTCGGTTCCCGCACTGACCACACCGGTGACCTTGCC
>CAMYKJ010000313.1 GCA_947258945.1 uncultured Ectothiorhodospiraceae bacterium | reverse complement strand
CCCGCGCTGTTGCGCCCGGGCCGTTTCGACCGCCAGGTGGTGGTGCCGCTGCCGGATGTGCGCGGTCGCGAGCAGATTCTCAAGGTCCACATGCGCAAGGTGCCGATCGACGACGACGTCAAGGCCAGCATCATTGCCCGCTCGACACCGGGCTTTTCGGGCGCCGATCTCGCCAACCTGGTCAACGAGGCGGCGCTGTTTGCCGCGCGGGCCAACAAGCGCCTGGTCGACATGGATGACCTCGAGAAGGCCAAGGACAAGATCATGATGGGCGCGGAACGCCGTTCCATGGTGATGAGCGAAGACGAAAAGAAACTCACGGCCTATCACGAGGCCGGGCATGCCATCGTCGGCCGCTCAATGCCGTCTCACGACCCGGTGTACAAAGTATCCATTATTCCGCGCGGCCGCGCGCTCGGCGTGACCATGTTCCTGCCCGAGCAGGACCGTTACAGTCACAGCAAGGAGTTCCTCGAGAGCCAGATCTGCAGCCTGTTTGGCGGACGCATCGCCGAAGAGCTGATCTTCGGCCCGGACAAGGTGACCACCGGTGCGTCCAATGACATCATGCGCAGTACCGAGCTGGCGCGTAACATGGTCACCAAGTGGGGCCTGTCCGACAAGCTCGGGCCGCTGACCTACAGCGACGAGCAGGAAGAGGTGTTTCTCGGTCACTCCGTTGCCCAGCACAAGGCCGTGTCGGACGAGACGGCGCACGATATCGACAGCGAGATCCGCACCATTATCGATCGGGCCTACGGGCGTGCCGAGCAGATCCTCAAGAACAATCTCGACAAGCTGCATGTCATGGCCAAGGCGCTGATCAAGTACGAGACCATCGACAGTGTGCAGATCGATGACATCATGTCCGGTAAAGATCCCCGGCCGCCAAGTGACTGGGATAAAATTTTGCACTGATACTTCATACTCCCTCCCCCTGAGTGGGAGGGTTGGGGAGAGGGGGTTTGATCAGATTGTTTGATACAAGCCCCTCTCCCTGGCCCTCTCCCGGTGGGAGAGGGGAATGCCGTTTTCGAGCAGAGCTGTAGGGTGCGTTTCACGCACCAACAGACGGTGCACAGAGTGCACCCTGCCGAAGGCAACTCCCGATGAATCCGTTGATCATCGACTGCGCCGGCAGGCCGCTGGACCTGTCGCGTCCGCGCGTCATGGGCATCCTCAATGTCACGCCCGATTCCTTCTCCGATGGCGGTGAATTCCTGGCTATTGACATGGCCGTGGCGCGTGCGCTGCAGATGGTTGAGGAAGGTGCGGCCATCATCGACGTCGGCGGGGAGTCCACCCGGCCGGGCGCGGCCGATGTCAGTATCGAGGCGGAACTGGACCGGGTCATCCCGGTGATCGAGGCGCTGTGCGATGCGACCGATGTGCCGGTCTCGGTGGATACACGCAAGCCGGCCGTCATGCAGGCGGCGGCAGGAGCCGGCGCCGGTCTGGTCAATGATGTCTATGCCCTGCAGGCCGATGGGGCGATCGATATGGTTGCCGGACTTGGCGTGCCCGTGTGCCTGATGCACATGCAGGGGGCGCCGGGCACCATGCAGAACGATCCGCACTACAGCGATGTCGTCAACGAGGTCGGCGACTTCCTGCAGGCGCGTGTCGGGGCCTGTATCGCCGGTGGTATTGCCCGCGAACGCATCCTGCTCGATCCCGGTTTCGGTTTCGGCAAGACCGCCGATCACAATCTCCTGTTGCTGCAGGAGCTGCACCGGCTGGTCAGCCGGGGATTTCCGGTCCTGGTCGGACTGTCCCGAAAGTCCCTGATCGGTAAGGTGCTTGGCCTGCCGGTCGATAAACGGTTATACCCGAGCCTGTCGCTGGCGGTGATCGCGGCATGGCAGGGCGTGCGCATTATCCGCACACATGATGTGCGTGCCACGCGCGAGGCCCTCGATATGTGCCATGCCGTCATGAGCATGGCCCCGCAGGCGCTTTACGAACCCGTGGAAACAGGCTAAAACAGTCAATACAAGGCGATAACAGGAAACACAGAGTGTCCAGAAAATATTTCGGAACAGACGGCATCCGTGGCCGCGTCGGTGAAGAGCCGATTACGGCTGAATTCATGCTGAAACTGGGCTGGGCCACCGGCCGGGTCCTCGG
>CAMYKJ010000312.1 GCA_947258945.1 uncultured Ectothiorhodospiraceae bacterium | reverse complement strand
GAATGCTATGCGGAAATCTATCCTGAGGGCACCTCACCGCCACCCGGGCTGCTGCAGGCCGCAATTGCAACCGGTCGCGACGATTACCGCCGCTGCCTGGTGTTCCACAGCCTGTCCAAGCGCTCGAACGCCCCCGGTCTGCGCTCGGGATTCGTGGCCGGCGACCGCAACCTGGTCGAACACTTCCTGCGCTACCGGACCTACCATGGCAGCGCCATGCCACCTGCCACGCAGGCCGCCAGCGTGCGTGCCTGGCAGGACGAAGTTCATGTCGTGGAAAACCGCCGCCTGTATGACGAAAAATTTTCCGCCGTGCTCGATATCCTGGCTGCGCATCTCGATGTGCATGCGCCGGCAGCCGGTTTCTACCTGTGGCCGCAAACGCCGATCGATGATGCCGACTTCGCCCGCGGGTTATGGCTGCAGCAGCATGTCAAGGTGCTCCCGGGCAGTTACCTCTCACGCAGCGGCGTCAACGGCAATCCCGGGCAGCGGCACGTGCGCATGGCGCTGGTCGCACCGCTGGAAGACTGCATCGAGGCCGCGCGGCGCATTAAATCCTACATTCAGGGCCTGTAGCGGTTATCATAATCGCCCTGTTGAATGATCCCCGGAGAGACCGAGCAAATGAGCGACATACAGTCAACCATCGAAGAGGCCTTCGAACGGCGCGCGGACATTACTCCGCGCAGCGTGGAAACCCACGTCAAGGAGGCCACGCTGGAGGCAATCGAATTGCTCGACCGGGGTGTGGCGCGCGTTGCCGAAAAGAAAAACGGCGAATCGAGGACAACGCCTTCATCAAGGGCGGTTTCACCAATTACTACGACAAGGTGCCGTCGAAATATGCCGATACCAACTCGCGTGAATTCCGCGACGGCGGCGTCCGCGTCGTACCGCCGGCCACCGCGCGCAAGGGTTCCTATATCGCATCCGGCGCCGTGCTGATGCCGTCGTACGTCAACATCGGCGCCTACGTCGACAGCGGCACCATGGTGGACACCTGGGCGACGGTCGGTTCCTGTGCGCAGATCGGCAAGAACGTGCATCTCTCCGGCGGCGTCGGCATCGGCGGTGTGCTGGAGCCGATCCAGGCAGCCCCGACCATTATCGAGGACAACTGCTTCATTGGCGCCCGCTCTGAAGTCGTGGAGGGCGTCATCGTCGAGGAAGGCTCGGTCATTTCCATGGGTGTCTACATCGGGCAGAGCACGCGCATCTACGACCGTGAAAAGGACGAGATCCTGTATGGCCGCATACCGGCCGGTTCCGTGGTCGTGTCCGGCAACCTGCCATCGAAGGACGGCAGGTACAGCCTGTATTGTGCGGTCATCGTCAAGCGCGTCGACGAGAAGACGCGCTCCAAGGTCGGCATCAACGAGCTATTGCGTGATATCTAGATTCGGGCGGCGCATACTTTAAACATGAAAATCGATAGCCACGGAAGGACCCGGAAAAAACATTTCTAATCTTTCCGTGTAGTTCCGTGTGGTTCTGTGGCAATAATTGCATACATATATAATGTAAATATACGGGTGTGATATTCCTGCTGGATGTTTAATTGGCCGGTAACTCATGACGACACTCTACGGCATCAAAAACTGCGACACTATCCGCAAGGCGCGTCGCTGGCTGGACGACAACGGGGTGGCATACACCTTTCACGACGTACGCAGTGACGGGCTGGACAAAAAGACCCTGCAAACGTGGGAACAGCAGCTTGGCTGGGAACGGCTGCTCAACCGTCGCGGCACGACCTGGCGCAGACTGCCGGACAAGGTGCGCGACGGGGTCGACCGGACGCGTGCCCTGCAGATCATGCTGGACAATCCCGCTATCATCAAACGCCCGGTGCTGGCCGTGAGCCGGCAACTCTACCTCGGTTTCTCAGCGGATACCTACGGCGTAATCTTCAACTGAGATGAGCGACACACAGGACCTCGTCCGCGACCTGATCGCACGTGACTCCGTGACCCCGGACGATGCCGGTTGCCAGTCCGTGCTGGCCGGACGGCTCGGCGC
>CAMYKJ010000311.1:1362-2584 GCA_947258945.1 uncultured Ectothiorhodospiraceae bacterium | reverse complement strand
GGTACGGCATCATCCTGCCCGCAGTCACGACGACGCCTGCGTTTGCCGAGGTTGATACCGGCGGCCAGCTGGATATCGGGATCGCCGCCGAACTGGCCGGCGTGGAAACGGAAACGCTGTATCGACTTAATCCCGGCTTCAATCGCTGGGCAACCCACCCGGACGGTCCGCACCGCCTGCTGGTGCCGGCATCAAGCGCCACCGTCTTCAGCGGGAACCTGGCAAATCTGCCGGCGGAAAACCGCCTCAAGTGGGTGCGCCACCGCGTCTCCAGGGGACAGACACTGTCGGGTATTGCGAAGAAATACGACACCAGGGTTGCCGTCCTGCGCGATGCCAATGACCTGTCAGGCACCACCATCCGCGCAGGCCAACACCTGCTGGTGCCGGTCGCCGCACGCGATGCCACGCACTATGCCGCACTCAAACGCAATACCGCCCCGCGCGGCCAGGGCAGCAAGACCACCTACCGGGTACGCAACGGCGACAGTCTCTGGAACATCGCGCAGCAACACAGTGTGTCGGTCAGGCAGGTCGCCCGCTGGAACCGCATCGGCACGAATGCCGTTATCCGGCCTGGCCAGAAACTGGTTATCTGGACCAAAGGTTCGGGTGGCAAGGATAACGAGCACGTCCGCTCGATCCGCTATACGGTCCGCAGTGGCGATTCCCTCTACCTTATCTCGAAGAAATTCAATGTCAGCATCGCCGAGCTGCGGCGCTGGAACAAACTCGACGAAGACAAATATATCCAGCCGGGCCAGCAGCTGACCCTGTATGTGGATGTCACGCGCTCGAGCAGCGGCTAGATTTTTCAGCTTTCTTCACCACCCGTCTTTTCACTTCCACGACCGCTACTGCCATACCGGGTACCTATGCAGGTGCGGATCCGCCTGCAGCGATGCCGGTGAGAGACGTGAGCAGGACGCGCAGGCCTTGCCCGCGCATACCGGTGCTGTACACCACAGTGCAAGCCCCATGCACCATTGAAGGTACAGGCAGTGCACCCTGCCCGGTAATGTCATTGTTTGAACGACGGCCGGTTCGCAGTGAAACCCTGCATCAGTTGCGCCGATCCTGCGCCGCAACTGATGATCGAGCGCATGGCATCCTGCACCGGAATGTCGACCGGGTGCACACACCTGCCTTCCAGGTGATAGATCAGGCCCGAGGTCGGATTGGGGCCGGTCGGCACGAATACGGTAAAGCTGCCGTCCTCGTG
>CAMYKJ010000311.1:0-1243 GCA_947258945.1 uncultured Ectothiorhodospiraceae bacterium | reverse complement strand
AGCCCCGTCACCAGGTCGAATATCCACAGGGTGACCGACACCAGGATGGCCACCGGCAGGATGACGACCACGCCACCGAGCAGTGATGTTTTCAGAAAATTCTTGAGCTTTTCCATCGGCAGGCCTACTCCGGACGCATGTGCGGAAACAGCAGGACATCACGGATCGACGGCGAATCGGTGAACAGCATCACCAGGCGGTCAATACCGATACCTTCGCCCGCTGTCGGCGGCATGCCATGCTCGAGCGCACGGATGTAATCCGCATCGAAATGCATGGCCTCGAGATCGCCGGCGTCCTTGTCTACAACCTGCTGACGGAAGCGTTCGGCCTGGTCCTCGGCGTCGTTCAGCTCGGAGAAGCCATTAGCGATCTCGCGGCCGCCGACAAAAAACTCGAAGCGGTCGGTAACGAACGGATCAGCGTCACTGCGACGCGCCAGCGGTGATACCTCGGTCGGATAGGCGGTAATGAAGGTCGGGTCGTCGAGCCTGCTTTCAACCGTCTTTTCGAAGATCTCGATCTGGACCTTGCCGAGACCATAACTGTCTTTCAGCGGCAACTGCAGGCGCTCTGCCACGGCACGCGCCCGTTCCGGGGTATCGATATCTTCCGCCGCCAGCTCGGGATTGAATGCCAGGATGGACTCGCGCACCGTCATACGCCGGAACGGTTTGCCGAAATCATAATGGCTGCCCTGGTATTCGATCGACGTATTGCCGTATAGATCACTTGCCATGTTGCGCAGCAGGTCTTCCGTCAGGTCCATGAGGTCCCGGTAGTCGGCATAGGCCTGGTAGAACTCGAGCATGGTGAATTCCGGATTATGTCGCGTCGACAGACCTTCATTGCGGAAATTCCGGTTGATCTCGTAGACCTTCTCGTAACCGCCAACCACCAGGCGCTTGAGATACAGCTCCGGTGCGATCCTCAGGAACAGGTCCATTTCCAGGGCATTATGGAAGGTCGCGAACGGCCGCGCGGTCGCACCGCCGGGGATGGCCTGCATCATCGGCGTCTCGACTTCCATGAAGTCCAGCTTGTTCAGGTATTCGCGGATGTACTGCATGATGCGGCTGCGCATGCTGAACGTCGCACGCGAGGCCTCGTTCATGATCAGGTCGACATAGCGCTGCCGGTAGCGCGTCTCCTGGTCCGCCAGACCGTGAAATTTCTCCGGCAGTGGCCGCAGCGACTTGGTCAACAGGCGCAATTCCTCGCAGCGGACCGACAGTTCGCCTGT
>CAMYKJ010000310.1 GCA_947258945.1 uncultured Ectothiorhodospiraceae bacterium | reverse complement strand
CTCGGTCATCTCGACCATGAAGGTCGAGCGTCCGCCGGCCAGGTCATCGGCGGCGCCGATGCGCGAAAAGATCCGGTCGACCGTGCCGATGCGGGCGGACTCAGCGGGTACGAAACAGCCGATATGCGCCAGCAGCACGATCAGGGCAGTCTGCCGCATGTAGGTCGATTTGCCGCCCATGTTGGGACCGGTGATGATCAGCATGCGTCGCGTGTCATCGAGTAGCGTGTCGTTCGGGATGAAGGCGTCGTCCATGATCTGCTCGACCACCAGGTGGCGTCCGCGGCGGATGTCGATACCGTTGCCGCTGACGAATTCCGGACGATGCAGCTGCAGACTGATGCTGCGCTCGGCGAAGTTGGCCAGCACATCGAGTTCCGACAGTGCGGCGGCCAGTCGTGACAGCGGTTCCAGCTGGTCGATGAGCTGGTCCAGCAGTTCGTTGTAGAGTGCTTTCTCCAGTGCCAGTGCGCGTTCATGTGCGCTCAGGACCTTGTCTTCGTGTGCCTTGAGTTCGGGCGTGATGTAGCGTTCGACCGCCTTCAGGGTCTGACGGCGCTGGTAGTTGTCCGGGACGCGCTCGGCCTGCAGCCGGCTGACCTCGATGTAGTAGCCGTGCACGCGGTTGTAACGGATCTTCAGGTTGCCGATGCCGGTGCGTTCACGTTCGGCCTGTTCCATCTCCGCCAGGACCCGGTCACCGTGTTCACTCAGTTCGCGGAGTTCGTCGAGGTCGGCAGCGTAACCCGCGGCAATCACACCGCCGTCACGCAGCAGTACCGGCGGGGTTTCCCGGATAGCGCACTGCAGCAGCGCATGGGTCCCGGCATGTCTGTCGAGTTCCGCGGACAACCGGCGGATCAGGGACGACAGCTGCGCGTCCAGGTCGGGCAGCAGCGCGAGGCTGTCGCGCAGGCCGGACAGGTCGCGCGGGCGTGCCGATTTGAGTGCGATGCGGGACAGGATGCGCTCGATGTCTGCGCAGCCACGCAGGCTCGCGTTGATGCCGGTATGGCAATCGCTGTCGATGAGGGCGCCGGTGCACTGCAGGCGTTGCTCCAGCACCGCCTGGTCGCGCAGCGGCCGATGAATCCAGCGTCGCAGCAGACGGCCGCCCATCGCCGTGGCGGTACGGTCGAGAACGCCGACCAGCGTGTGCCGCGGATTGCCGGAGGTGGCCTGTTCCAGTTCGAGGTTGCGGCGGGTCGCCGCGTCCAGTACCAGGCTGTCACTGCGGTTTTCGACCGACAGGCTGCGGATGTGCGGCAGGGCGGTGCGCTGGGTATTGGCCACGTATTGCAGCAACCCGCCGGCCGCACCGATGGCCGCCGGCAGTGCCGCACAGCCGAAACCGGCCAGGTCACGGGTGCCGAACTGCTCATGCAGCTGGCGTCGTGCGCTGTCGGTTTCGAACAGCCAGGCCGGCTGGTTGCGCAGACGGGTGTCCTCCGCCGGCTGCAGTCGCTGGATTTCACCCAGCAGCGCCTCGCTCGTGGTGACTTGCTGTACGCAGAAGCGGCCAGCCGAGAGATCCAGTGCCGCCAGCCCCCAGTCGCTGTCCAGCCGGTGCACGGCCAGCAGCAGGTTGTCCTGGCGGTCATTCAGCAGGGCCTCCTCGGTCAGGGTGCCGGGGGTGACGATCCGCACCACCTCGCGCCTGACCGGTCCCTTGCCGGCGCCGACCTCACCCACCTGCTCGCAGATCGCAACCGATTCACCCTGGCGCACCAGCCGGCCGAGGTACTGGTCGATGGCGTGCACCGGGACACCGGCCATGGGGATGGCCTCGCCGTTGCTCTTGCCGCGCGAAGTTAAAGTAATATCGAGGAGACCGGCCGCACGCTTTGCATCTGAATAGAAAAGTTCGTAGAAATCGCCCATGCGATAGAACAGCAGGATGTCGGGGTGCTCGGCCTTGATGCCCAGGTACTGCTGCATCATGGGGGTGTGCGCGGCGGTCATGGCGGGGGAGTTTACCGCAAAAATCTAATTCCCTCTCCCTCCTCTCCCTGACCCTCTCCCGGAGGGAGAGGGTAAATGTCTCTGATAGTTTTACTGGTACAGGGATTGTCTGATGTCAGATTTAAAAGATTTATCACAACAACTCGCCAAGTTATTGCTGGACAAGAAGAAGCAACTGGCCGTTGCCGAGTCCTGTACCGGCGGCTGGCTGGCCAAGTGCCTGACCGATAGCGCCGGCAGCTCGGCCTGGTTCGAGCGCGGCTTTGTCACCTATAGCAATGCCGCGAAGCAGGAAATGCTCGGCGTGTCCGCCGGGACGCTGGCAGAACATGGCGCCGTCAGCGAGGCAGTGGTGCGCGAGATGGCACAGGGGGTGCTTGCCCACAGCCCTGCCGATGTCGCCGTGGCCATCAGCGGTATCGCCGGCCCCGGCGGTGGCACGCCCGACAAGCCGGTCGGCACGGTCTGTTTTGCCTGGGCGGCACGCGCCGGCTTCGAGGAGGTGGTGACTCGCCGCTTTGACGGCGACCGCGATGCGGTGCGCCGTGATGCCGTGCGGCACGCACTGGAACGCCTGCTCGACCTGTTCGCACATGGCTGAGCCCACGCGCCGGCTGTTTTTCGCGCTGTGGCCGGACAAGATGGTACGCACGCGCTGCGACTGGTATGTCAGCGGTATTCTCGGCAAGCGCGTCCGGCGTGTGCCGGCCGACAACCTGCACCTGACGCTGGCGTTCGCCGGTTCCGTTACCGATACCGTCAGCCGCTGTCTCGAGGCGCACGCCGATCGCGTGGCGATCGAACCGTTTCGCCTGCAGATCGATCACCTCGGTTACTGGCACCGCCAGCGCCTGCTGTGGATGGGCCCGACGCATATGCCGGATGGTCTGTGGGCGCTGGTCACGGCCATTCGCGATGCCTTCGATGACTGTGGCCTGGAGCGGGAGCGGCGCGCCTTCCAGGCGCACATGACGCTGGCGCGCAAGTTCAGCGCGGCCCTGCCCGCGGCGGAGGCGCCGGCCATCGACTGGGACGTCGACAGTTTCTGCCTGGTGCAGTCAGTCAATTCTGAAAACGGTGTCAGCTACCGTGTTCTGAGGCGCTGGGCGCTAGAGGGCGCGCAGTGAATGTGTGATAATCCGCCTGACCGACAGGTCACGGACAATGCGCCACGAACACAACCGGAGAGCCAGATGGACGACAACAAACGCAAGGCACTGAGTGCGGCACTGGGACAGATCGAGAAGCAGTTTGGCAAGGGCGCGGTCATGCGCATGGGCGATGTCGC
>CAMYKJ010000309.1 GCA_947258945.1 uncultured Ectothiorhodospiraceae bacterium | reverse complement strand
GGCGACACCGGCGAAGCTCTGCCAGCGGCCCTCGGCATTGACGAAGGTGCCGGAGGTTTCGGTAAACGGTCCGATCGGCAGCAGCACATCGGCAGCGGACCGGGTGGCCTCACTGGCAAACGGACTGATGGATACGACGAATCCTGCGGATTCAATCGCCTTGCCGGCGGCCGCGGCATCATAACAGTCATGTCCGGGCTCGACGTTGAACAGCAGGTAGGCCTGCAAAGGCACCGCCAGCATAGCGTTTGCATGCAGGCCGGTGTCCGCCACGCTGCTGCCGGCCGGACCGCGATGCGGCAACACGCCGGCCAGCCAGCCGCCGGCACTGTTGGCGGCGTCCGGCAGCAGGCCCAGTGTTGCATGGCTGCGCCCGGCGATTACCTGCGCCAGGGCGCGAATGAGTGAATACTGGGGATGATTGACGGCCACACTGCCCAGCAGCACGCTGGCGTTGTCCGCATCTTTCAATGCAGCCGCGATCCGGCGCTGCTCGTCATCGGGCGCTGCCTTGCCGATGGCAGTTTTCACCGCGAGCGTCTCGTGGTTCGCGGCATCCGGGAAGCATGCGGCAATACCGGCCAGCGTAGCGGCCAGTTGCGCCGGCGGGACCACCGCCTTCGCATGCACGTCGAATGCACGTCGAACAGGAACTCGTAGTCCACCGGGTTGACGAACATGATCTGCGCGCCGCTCAGCGCGGCCTTGCGCAGCCGGTGACCGATGATCGGCTGGTCCTTGCGGACATTGGCACCGATGACCAGCGCGGCATTCACCGCCTCGAGTGCCGCCAGTGGCTGCCCCAGCGAGGGATACAGCGGCGCCTGCGCCTGGTCGGTGAAGTCGGACTGGCGCAGGCGATGGTCGATATTGTGGACGCCGATACCGCGTGCCAGGGATTGCGCCAGCACCATCTCTTCCAGGGTGGCCGTCGGCGATACCAGCACACCGACCTGGTCTGCGCCGTGCGCATCGATCACACCGCGAATACCGTCAACCGTTGCCTGCAGGGCGGTCTCCCAGTCCAGCGCCTGCCACTCGCCGTCGACCTTTATCATTGGCCGGCTTACGCGATCATCGCTGTACAGGCCTTCGTAGCTGAAGCGGTCGCGGTCCGACAGCCACACCTCGTTGATCTCCTCGTGTTCGCGCGGCACGACGCGCATGACCTGGCCGCGACGGGTGTGTACAAACAGGTTCGAGCCAACGGCATCGTGCGGTGCCACGCTGGCATGCTGCTGCAGTTCCCAGGCGCGCGCCTTGTAGCGGAACGGCCGTGACGTCAATGCGCCGACCGGACACACATCGATCACGTTGCCCGACAGTTCCGATTCCAGCGACTTCTCGATATAGGTGCCGATTTCCATGTGTTCGCC
Source organism: uncultured Ectothiorhodospiraceae bacterium (assembly GCA_947258945.1). Classification (GTDB taxonomy): domain Bacteria; phylum Pseudomonadota; class Gammaproteobacteria; order UBA9214; family UBA9214; genus UBA9214. Next base: position 981 of record CAMYKJ010000309.1, on the reverse strand, counting down.
GCGACCGGTGGCGCCCAGCTCCATCTTGCCGGCCACCTCGCGCAGCATGCGGATACAGCGCGTGCAGTGGATGCAGCGGGTCATGTCCGTCGCGATCAGCGGACCGATATACTTGTCCCTGACGACGCGTTTCTTCTCGGCAAAGCGCGATATGTCGCGGCCGTAACCCAGTGCCAGGTCCTGCAGCTCGCACTCGCCACCCTGGTCGCAGATCGGGCAGTCCAGCGGATGATTGATCAGCAGGAATTCCATCACTGCCTTCTGGCCACCGGTGGCGATAGCCGAGCGGGTAAAGACCTTCATGCCCTCGGCGACCGGCGTGGCACAGGCCGGGTCGGCAACTTCGATGATCATGGCGCCCTTGCGCGCCTGGTACGGCCTGCCGTCGATCTCGATATTCACGGCGTCATCCGCCGGGATGTCCGGACGCGCGCTCATGCGGCCTCCCCTGTCGACGAGGCGCCGCCGACCATGCAGCGCTTGTGCGTGATGTGATACTCGAATTCGTCGCGGAAGTGGCGCAGGAATCCCTGCACCGGCCAGGCGGCCGCTTCACCGAAGGCACAGATGGTCTTGCCGGCGATCTGGTCGGCCGCGCTGAGCAGCAGGTCGAGGTCCTCGGGACGCCCCTGGCCTTCCTCGATGCGCTTGATGATGCGGTACATCCAGCCGGTGCCCTCGCGGCACGGCGTGCACTGGCCGCAGGACTCGGCGTAATAGAAACGCGATACGCGCATCGAGGCCTGCACCATGCAGGTGCTGTCGTCCATGACGATGACCGCACCGGAACCGAGTGCCGAGCCCGCCTTGGCGAGCGCGTCGTAATCCATGTCGGTTTCCATGATGATGTCGGCCGGCAGTATCGGCATCGACGATCCACCGGGGATCACACCCTTCAGCTGGTGGCCCTCGCGTACGCCACCGGCCATTTCCAGCAGCTCGCTGAACGGTATGCCCATGGGCACCTCGAAGTTGCCGGGC
>CAMYKJ010000308.1 GCA_947258945.1 uncultured Ectothiorhodospiraceae bacterium | reverse complement strand
TAACCGGCTACTGGTATGGGTGAAACAGTCCGGGCTATAGGAGCGGACCGCGTCCGCGAAAACCTGTCTCGCGTAAAGCCGCCAAGGCGCAAAGAAAACCAGAATCATAGCCACAGAGCACACAGAGAGAAATATTAATATTACTCAGGCATATAAAAACAATCTCGTCATTCCCGCGCGATGTACAGGGATGTACAAGTGCCGCGGGAGGCATGGAGAAGGTGAGATCATTATTACGGGCATAGCCCGGGTCGAGAGGCTGGCCTGGGCCATGCCGGGAGCGGCCAGGCGGGAATCCAGTCCTTAAGTATTCAACTGAAGTGAATTCCGGCTGACCGTGGGCAATCGTTCACTGTATGTATAGTGCCGCAGAAATTTCCCGACATTTGATTATTTGCCGCTGGATTCCCGCCTGCGCGGGAATGACGTGCTTTTTTATTCTCTGTGTCCACTGTGAACTCTGTGGTGTTATTTTATTTTCTTTGCGCCTTGGCGGCTTTGCGCGAGACAGGTTTTCGCGGACGCGGTCCGCTCCTATAGCCCGGACTGTTTCGACCATACCAGTAGCCGGTTATTCACCGGCATTGCATGGTCGGCCTGCAGTGTCATGCCGCCGACATTCGCCAGTGCGTCGAGATCCTCGAAATTGCGTATGCCGCTGGCGGGATCGCAGTCCTGCAGCCAGGCGTCGAAGCGTTCGTTGCTCGGACTGGTGTAGGTGTTGCCATAATTGAAGGGTCCATAGAGGCACTGTCGTAATTGAACGGCCCATACAGGCACAGGCTGGCACCGTCCTGCAGTACCCGGCCGATGCCCGCAAACATCGATTCGACCATCGGCCAGCTCATGATGTGGGTGGTGTTGGCGCTGAAAACGCCGGCGAATAACCGGTCTGCCGGCCAGCCGCTGGCTGCTACATCGAGTGTCAGTGGCGGCAGGACGTTGTCCAGGCCGGCCTCGTCGATCCATGCCCGGATACTGGCGTGGCTCGATGGCAGGTCGCTGGTCTGCCATTGCAGGTGCGCCAGATGCCGCGCGAAGTAGACGGCGTGCTGGCCGGTACCGCTGCCGATCTCCAGCACATGGCCGGCAGTACGGAATACGTCGCCGATAATCGCCAGGATGGGATCGCGGTTCTGGTCGCAGGCATCGGAATACTGTTTCATGGCGACCGTTCTACCGCTTGCAGCAGAAAAGCACAACGGGACCGGTACCCTCGCGGGCCGGTCCCGTTTTCATGTCAGGCTAGTTGACCGAGATCTTCCTGGGTTCCGGCTTTGCCTGTTTCGGGATGCCGATTTCCAGTACGCCGTCAGTGAATGTCGCACTGATGCTGTCGGGGTTGATCGTGTCCGGCAGCGTGAACTGGCGCAGGAAGCTGCCATGTACGCGTTCCTTGCGGTGGAAGCCCTCGCGGGTGTCCTCGGTCCCGGTATGGCGCTCACCCTTGATGGTCAGCACGCCGTCTTCCAGCGTGATTTCGACCTCGTCGCGCTTGACGCCCGGAATGTCGGCAATCAGCAGGAAGCGGTCATCTTCCTCGCGGATGTCGACGGCCGGCGCCCAGTCACGTGCCTCGTTACTGGTGGATACCGGCCGTGAGTTGGTAAAGAAGCGGTTCATCTCGTGATTGAACTGATCAAACAGACTGACCGGTTCGTAGCGAATTAAAGACATTGTCTGCCTCCTTGAATCTGTTGTGTCAAAATGACTTATCTCCCACATAGGGGCGGCCGAGCCGATTTCAAGATGTGCCAAGAGAAAAATCAAGCTTATATATCACGGGGTAGGAGCGCACCGCGTGCGCGATTCATTCGCGGACAACGTCCGCTCCTACAGGTGCTTCTATTGGGTGTAGGAGCGCGGGAACGCGCGAATAGATGAGCTAATCGCGTCCCCGCTTCCGGCCTCCAGGCGAACCTCGGCTGGAAATACAAGGCCGCTACGTAACCTTGTCCCTGTACATCGTTCGATCCGCTCCTGCAGGTGCCAGATGCGGGCTGGAGAGGCAATATCAGTAACCCAGCAGGCGGGCAGACTGGTAGAAGGTAAAACTGACCAGCCAGGCCAGTCCCAGCGACCAGGCCAG
>CAMYKJ010000307.1 GCA_947258945.1 uncultured Ectothiorhodospiraceae bacterium | reverse complement strand
TTCGAACAGCTGGAATCCTCCCGCCGGTACCACGATGGTTTCCTGCAGCGGACGGTAACCCGTGCGTTGTGCCGTGACCGTGTAGCGGCCGGGCAGGGCCAGCTGCCGCCCGCCGATGGAGACGGCCGGGGGGAAGCCTTCGAGAGAGAGGTGTTCCGGCTCCGGTGTGATGTGGACGGCGACGGGGGTTGCCAGCAGCACGAATGCGACTGCCAGCAGCAACAGCACGAACACACCCAGGACCACGCGCCGCAGGGTGCGGTGGCCAGGCGCCGGTGCACGTTCCTGCGGGACTTCGGGCAGTGTCCGCATGTTCGGCGGCGGTGGTGTGACCGGCGGGACCAGCGCCGGTTCGGACGCGCGCTCATGCACACTGATGTTGACCTGGTCACCCTGTACGTTCCAGTGAATGACCGATTCACCGACCTCCACTATGTCACCCGACTTCAGCCATTTCGAGACCGTCAGGTGCTCGTGATTGTGAAACAACGGTGTATCCGTCTGTGCCGGCTGGATGAAGGCATGGCCCTCGGTCAGACCAATGTGTGCAACGACAGTATTGTCCGGCAGCCCGGGCAGCACGATACCATCCTGCTCCGCACCGCCGATAGACACTGGCATGTCTCGCTCATCGAGCCGGCGCTCGCCGACTGCATCATGGATAAAGTAGACGCGGCTCAAATCTCTTCCTCACAACGCACCACCAGCGGCGGCGGGGACATGCCGGGCCTGAGCGTGATCGCCTTGCGGACATCGCGGTAGCCCGGCCGGTTGCCGACGATGGTGTAGTCGCCCGGCAGCAATTCCAGCTGGTGGCTGTTGAACTGGCCGAGACGGCCGACGCGGTGGATCACACTCGCCCCGGTGACCAGTTCGCGCAGTGCGGTGATTTTTCCTGCCAGGCGCGGTTCATCCGGCGGCGCCTCGCTGGCGGCGGCAAGCAGTTTCCCGGCGTTGGCCAGCGGCACGGCGGAGTAGATCCGCGCCGGCGTTTCGAGGTAGTGATCGAACTGCGCATGTAATGCGCTGCGCTCCTCGGCACGGCGCAGACCCTCGCTGGCAAAGCCGGCCGACGCATCGATGCTCAGTGCCTTGCGGTACAGCTCAGTCGCGGCCTGCCAGTCTTCAGCGGCGACCTTGCCGGACGCCTGCTTGCGCAGACTGTCCAGGCCGGCCTGCGCGCGCATTCCCCGCAGTCGCTGCCGCGCATCACGCACCGCGCTGTTGCCGGGCTGCAGGCGCTCGGCCTCGGCCAGCGCCTTGCCGGCTGCACCCGTCTGGCCGGCATCCAGCGCGGCCAGTGCACGGGTCATTGTCGCGGTGAAGTCACGGGTATTGATCAGCCCCGTGACACGCTGCAGTGCCACGCGTGCCGGTTCATAGGCCGTATCCAGCTGTGTTGCCTGCCGGTAGGCGGCCCGGGCCGCCTCCAGATCGCTGTTTGTTTCTGCCGCCTGCGCACGGTTCATCTGCTCGAGGACGGCCCGGCGACTGCTTGCCTGGGCGAGTCCGCGCGTCGCTGCCGGGTGTTCCGGCTCAATCGCGAGTACGGTCTGGAATTGCGCGATGGCCGTATCCACGTTATTCGCCGACAGCGCGCGGGTCGCCGCCTCGAGCGCGGTTGCCAGTATTTCGCTGCGACTGGCATCGAGCTGCTGCAGGTGGTCGAGGGCCGCCTGGTAGTCACGGACGGCCGCGGTGAATTGCCGCTGGGCAAAATAACGGTCAGCGGCGGATGCCCGGGCCGCCGCCTCACTCCAGTCCGGTTCGCCCCAGGCGCCGGCATTGTCCAGATCGAGCCTGGCACGCAATTGCAGGTAGGCCTGCAATGTCTGGTGCGCCGTGTCCCGCAGAGCCGCGGTGTCGCCGGCCGGTGGCGGCGGTTGCGCCGGGACGGTGGCTTCAGGCACCGGGTCCACCAGCCCCGGCAGCGCAAAAATAACGGCCAGTCCCAGTAACAGCAAACCGGCCAGTGCAATCCACCACCAGCGACTGTTATCAGGTGCACCCGACGTCGCAGTATGTGTCTGCCCCGGCGGTTGCAGGGCGGTCGTGTCCGTCACCCGTGACTGCCGGCGGGCATCCATGTTGCCTTGCCCTGCTCAGGAACCGGCCAGGCCGGTTTCAGAGGCATAAATACGTTTCAGTAATGCGCGCCACTTGGTGTATTGCGCTTCGGCAGAACCGGTGAGTTCGTGGGTCTCGCCCTCCACCTCGACCACCATCGGGCGGGCCTCGGAGGAGAAG
>CAMYKJ010000306.1 GCA_947258945.1 uncultured Ectothiorhodospiraceae bacterium | reverse complement strand
ATCGATAGTGTTGTTGCCGCGCGTTACTGCATAACCGTCCACTTCGATTTCTGCATCCAGCTTTGCAGGATCGCCGCCGGAATTGCTGACCTCCTGGAAGCCGAAGTCCGATGCCTTAACCTTGCCGGAATATGAAAATGAGAGCTCGTTGGCCGAACCGCTGTCGGCCGCGGTCACGACCAGTTTCCGGTTGCCGTTATTACCGAACACGATCGAGGCAGTCACACCGGGATTGGCCGGATCGTTATTAATGGCATCCTTGATCTCGCTGAATGTCCTGGCGGTACTCAGATCCACGGTCAGGGTGTTCGCCGGATCGCTGCCCACCTGGATTTCCAGTGCATCGTTATTCTTGCCACCAACGGTATAGGTGTCCAACTCTTCATTAGAGGCAAACTTGTGCCGCTCGGCGAGACGAATGACCTCGATGCCAAAGGTCGAGGCGGCCGCCGTCTCACTCGCTGTGGCGGTGAAGACAGAATCATTCCCCGAGGTAGCGGTGAAGATCTTCAATGCAGTCGGTGTACTGAGTTGCTGCATGGCGTCCCGGAAGGTCGACAACGAGCTCTTCAGGCTGCCGTAGGCGCTGATGCGCGCATCGATGTCGTCTTTTTTCTGCTGGAGGAGATCCAGCGGTCGCCGCTCGAGCGCCATCAGCTGGCTGACGATGGAATCGACGTCCAGCCCTGAACCGATGCCTGCCGCACTCAACATTTATCCAGCATCTCCTTGTAACCCGTTGCGGAAGTCCGTCCGCAATCAGGCTTCATCGTTAAAAATCATGCTCTGGCTGTCACCCACCTGCTGCATGATCGACAGCATTTCCTCGGAGGGAATCTGTCGGATGACTTCTTCCGTATCCAGATCAATGACCTTGATTACGATGCGACCGCTGCTGTCGTCGACGCTGAAACGCAAACCGCGCTGCATCTGCTGCAGTTTCGCATTCAGTTCTTCGACCTTCTCGGACAGTTTGTTCGCATCTTCCGTAGTGTTTCCGTGCGTCGTGGATGTGCTATCCATGCCGCGCGACTTGTGTGTTTCAACAATAGCCGATACCGCTCGCCGGTTCTGCCCGGAGCGTTCACCCTGGCGGGATGCGAATCCGGTATCAACCAGTGGTAATAGTTGTGAAATCGAGTATAATAACCACCTGCTACTTAAGGCGGGGGGCCGCCGGGCATCCATGCCCGGCGAACCCTCCCTTGCAGTTCCGAAAGATTGTCAGACGTCCCTGTCCGACAACCCTTCCTGCAACCATTACTGCAGCAGTGACAGAACTGACTGCGGTATCGCGTTGGCCTGGGCGACCATTGCCGTACCGGCCTGCTGCATAATCTGCAGTCGTGTCAGGTTCGCCGTCTCCATGGCGAAGTCGGCATCCATGATGCGACTGCGCGCGGCGGCCTGGTTCTCGGCTGCGACCGACAGGTTGTTGATGACCGACTGGAAGCGGTTCTGCACCGCACCATAGGTCGCACGTGCGGTCGTCACGGCAGTCATTGCCGTATCGATGTTACCGATCGCAGTCTGGGCATTGGCACCAGTGGTTCCCAAGATATCACCGGCCGGGGCAGCCGAAACCACACTGGTGGTCACATCAATGGTCTGGTTGGCGTTGGCGCCGACCTGAAAGGACTGTGTAGAGGCCGAGTTGAGTACGGCAATACCGTTAAAGCTGGTCGCACCAATCTGACGCGTAATTTCCGTATTCAACGCCTGGTACTCGGCATTCAGGTTAACGCGGTCGGTGGAGCTGTTGGTGGCGTTGGCCGACTGCACCGCCAGCTCACGCATGCGCTGCAGCATGTTGGTGATTTCACTCAGACCACCTTCGGCCGTCTGGGCCAGGGAAATGGCGTCGCCTGCGTTGCGGATAGCCACGTTCAGGCCACGGACCTGGGCATCGATACGGGTAGCGATCGCGAGGCCGGCAGCATCGTCCTTGGCGCTGTTGACGCGCAGACCGGAAGACAGACGCTCAATCGCGGTCTGCAGGCCGGTTGTATTGCGGCTGAGGTTTCGCTGGGCTGCCAGCGACATGACGTTAGTATTGACAGAAAGTGCCATGGTAAATCTCCTTTTTGTCCAGGCATGAACCGGTTGATACTGTCCTTCCCTGGACCCGGTTTGTATTTGGCGGATATACCACTTCCAGTGATATTCACCGCCTCCGAAGCATTTAACGTCCGCAGAGACGAAATCTTTAACCGGTTTCCCTGTTACCGGGGATGGGTGACGTATCTTGTGACCCCCGTCATGCTCTATCAGTATGTGTTTGGTTGTTATTGTTTTTTTATACCCGGACCGGGAATGACAATCCCGCACACCTCTATATAGTAGAGCGGGGCCGGCGCAGGACGGCGGTCGCGGGATTCAGGTATGCGCCCGCGGGTACGATACTGTCAGAGGAGCAGCCATAGATCATCGCCGTGAAAAACCGTCGCAACTACTACCGGATACTGCACATCCAGCCGGATGCGCCAACCGACATCATCAAGGCGAGCTACCGGACCCAGATGCAGAAACTGAAAATGCA
>CAMYKJ010000305.1 GCA_947258945.1 uncultured Ectothiorhodospiraceae bacterium | reverse complement strand
TGCATTTTCAGTTTCTGCATCTGGGTCCGGTAGCTCGCCTTGATGATGTCGGTTGGCGCATCCGGCTGGATGTGCAGTATCCGGTAGTAGTTGCGACGGGTTTTCACGGCGATGATCTAAGGCTGCTCCTCTGACAGTATCGTACCCGCGGGCGCATACCTGAATCCCGCGATCGCCGTCCTGCGCCGGCCCCGCTTTACTATATAGAGGTGTGCGGGATTGTCATTCCCGGTCCGGGTATAAAAAAAACAATAACAATCAAACACATATTGATAGAGCATGACGGGGTTCACAAGTTACGTCACCCATCCCCGGTAACCGGGAAACCGGTTAAAGAATTCGTCTCTGCGGACGTTAAATGCTTCGGAGGCGGTGAATATCACTGGAAGTGGTATATCCGCCAAATACAAACCGGGTCCAGGGAAGGACAGCATCAACCGGTTCATGCCTGGACAAAAAGGAGATTTACCATGGCACTTTCTGTCAATACCAACATCATGTCGCTGGCTGCCCAGCGCAATCTGAGCCGCAATACAGCCGGCCTGCAGACCGCGATTGAGCGTCTGTCTTCCGGCCTGCGCGTCAACAGCGCCAAGGATGACGCTGCCGGCCTGGCCATCGCCACGCGTATCGATGCACAGGTCCGCGGTCTGAACGTGGCTGTCCGCAACGCAGGCGACGCCATTTCCCTGGCTCAGACTGCCGAGGGCGGCCTGGCTGAAATCACCAACATGCTGCAGCGTATGCGCGAGCTGGCGGTGCAGTCGGCCAACTCCACCAACAGCACCAGTGACCGAGCTAATCTGGATGCTGAATACCAGGCGCTGAATGCAGAAATCACCCGCCAGGTCGATGCGACCAAATTTAATGGTCTCGCCGTTATTGGTGGCGATGCGGGTGATCAGGACTTCCAGGTCGGTGCCAACAGTGGTGACACCATTACCGTGACCACGGTAGATGTGAATGCCAACGCGAGCATGATACTAGTTGCCGGTAGCGATATTACTGATGTTACCGAAGCCGATACGGCCCTCGGTGAGATCGATGCCGCGATGGACGTGGTGACCTCAAACCGCGCACTGTACGGTGCGACGCAGAACCGCTTCCAGTCGGTCATCAACAACCTGTCAGTGGCAGCCGAGAATCAGGCGGCGGCACGGAGTCGTATCATGGACGCCGATTTCGCGATGGAAACGGCCAACCTGACACGACTGCAGATTCTGCAGCAGGCCGGCACGGCGATGGTCGCCCAGGCCAACGCGGTACGGGACGTCTGACAATCTTTCGGAACTGCAAGGGAGGGTTCGCCGGGCATGGATGCCCGGCGGCCCCCCGCCTTAAGTAGCAGGTGGTTATTATGAACGAGTCGATTTCACAGTTGTTGCCACTGGTTGATACCGGACTGGCATCCCGCCAGGGCGAACGCCCCGGGCAGCCCCGACGGGCGGTATCTACTGTTACTGAAACACACAGGTCGCGCGGCAGGGACGACACGTCCAGGGCACAGGAAAACAGTGTGCAGGATGCGGACAATCTACCCGAGATGGTCGAAGGGCTGAACACGAAGCTGCAGGAGATGCAGCGGGGCTTGCGTTTCAGCGTCGACGACAGCAGTGGTCGTATCATAGTCAAGGTGATTGACCTGGATACGGATGAGGTTATCCGCCAGATACCGTCGGAAGAAATGCTGTCGATAATCAGGAATGCGAGCAGTAGTGAGAACTTTATCTTCAGTGATGAAGCCTGACTGTCAGCAGGTAGTTGGAAACAGGTTGCAAGGGGATGCTGGATAAATGTTAAGTTCCGCAGGCATCGGTTCAGGGCTGGATGTTAACTCGATTGTCAGCCAGTTGATGGTACTCGAGCGCAGGCCGCTGGATGTACTGCAACAGAAAAAGGAAGACATCGATTCACGCATCAGCGCCTACGGCAATCTGAAGAGCGCGCTGTCGACCTTCCAGGACGCCATGCAGCAGCTCAGTACACCGGCTGCATTGAAGATCTTCACCGCCACCCCTGGGAATGATTCTGTCTTCACCGCCACAGCGGGCGAGACGGCGGCCGCCTCCACCTTTGGCATCGAGGTCATTCGCCTGGCCGAGCGACACAAGTTTGCCTCTAATGAAGAGTTGGACACCTATACCGTTGGTGGCAAGAATAACGATGCGCTGGAAATACAGGTGGGCAGCGACCCGGCCAATACCCTGACCGTGGATCTGAGTACCGCCAGGACATTCAGCGAGATCAAAGATGCCATCAATGGCGACCCGGCCAATCCCGGCGTGACTGCCTCGATCGTGTTCGGCAATAACGGCAACCAGAAACTGGTCGTGACCGCGGCCGGGCCGACAGCGGTTCGGCGAACGAACTGACCTTCTCATATCCCGGCAAGGTAAAGGCCTCGGACTTCGGGTTCCAGGAGGTCAGCAATTCCGGCGGCGACCCTGCAAAGCTGGATGCAGAAATCGAAGTGGACGGTTATGCGGTAACGCGCGGCAACAACACCATTGATGACGTGATCACTGGCGTGACGATCGACCTGCACAGCGCTGACAAGAACACAGTCTATGCCCTCGATATCGAACGCGATACGACGGCCGTGGCCGACAACGTACAGGCCTTTGCCGATGCCTACAACGAGATCCGGACAGCCATCGATGGCCTGCGCGACAATGAGCTGGCCACGGACAGCCTGCTCTATAGCATCGAAAATGGTCTGCGTAATATCATGAATTCACCGGCCTCCGGATTACCCAGCGGGCTGAGCTATCTCGGCGAGATCGGTGTCAGCTTCTCGCGCGAGGGTGTCCTGACGGTCGATACGGCCGACGTGGAAAGTGCGCTGACCAACGATTTCAATGCCGTGTCTGAATTGTTTTCCACCACGGGGCAGGGATTTGCCAACCGGCTCGATACGCTGGTGGACGGCTGGCTGGCGATTGATGGTCTGATCGA
>CAMYKJ010000304.1:1546-2378 GCA_947258945.1 uncultured Ectothiorhodospiraceae bacterium | reverse complement strand
CGCCGGCCAGTACATCGATGTCCTGATCAAGGACCACGAACCGCGTGCGTTTTCCATTGCCAATGCACCGCACGACGATGAATTCGTCGAGCTGCATATTCGCTTTGTCGAGGGCGGCCTGTTCACCGACCAGGTCTTTCACAGCATGAAGGAGAAGGCCATGTGGCGCGTGCGCGGACCGCTGGGCACGTTTTTCCTGCGCGAGGACTCGGACCGGCCGGCCATCCTTATCGGCGGCGGTACCGGTTTTGCGCCCATCAAGGGCATACTCGAACACGCCTTCGAGATCGGTATCGACAAACCCCTCAATCTTTACTGGGGTGTCCGCGCACGGCGTGACCTGTACCTCGATGAGTTACCCAAGCAGTGGCTGAAGCAGCACCCCCATTTCAGCTATACGCCCGTGCTGTCGGAGCCCATGGACGGTGACAACTGGTCCGGCGCAACCGGTTTCGTTACCGATGCCGTGCTGGCCGACTACCCGGACCTGTCCGGGCACGATGTCTACATGAGCGGCCCGCCACCCATGGTCGAGGCCGGCCACAAGCTGTTCCTGCAGCACGGCCTGGATGAATCACGCTTCTTCTCCGATGCCTTTGTTTACGCCGCGGTCGCGGAAAGTATCAAGGGCCTGCGACAGGACTAGCGCCAAGGCATCCCGAACAATGGACCCGGTCTCCCAGGCATTTGCAGGCGCGACTTTTTCCCAGTCCCTGACACGCATCACCACCGGCCAGAAACCGGCCTTCATTGCCGGTGCATTGTCCGGCATGGCCGCCGACCTCGACGTCCTGATTAATCCCGATCACGATCCGCTGCTGTTTCTGGAATT
>CAMYKJ010000304.1:0-1439 GCA_947258945.1 uncultured Ectothiorhodospiraceae bacterium | reverse complement strand
TCCTGGTGATTGCCGGTGTGGCGACCGGCAGGCAGTGGTTCCCGCGAGCGGCACTGGTCTACGGGCTGATGTACCTGTCTTTCGGACATTTCCAGCATGACCGTGCGCTGGATGCACTCGAATCCCTGGCCGCAAAACGCGGACATGTTGCCATTAACGCCACCGTCAAACCGACGCTGGCGAATCTTTACCTGTGGAAACTGATCTACGAGCATGACGGCCGCTACTACGTCGACGCCGCACGCGTGGGAATCAATTACGAATTCATCGACGGTGCCTCGGCAGCCAGCGAAATCGACCTGCAGGGAATTCCATTGAGCCCGCTGCAAACACGCGATATCGAACGCTTTCGCTGGTTCTCGGGAGGCTACATCGCGCGCTATTCAGACGACCCGCTGATGATTGGCGACATCCGCTACTCGTTCCTGCCGAACACCATCAGTCCACTGTGGGGAATCCGGCTGAAACCGGACTCACCGGACCAGCATGTCGACTACGTAACAACCCGCGAAATGAATGGCCACATACGGCGGCAGTTCTACTCCATGTTGTTCGGTGGATTTTCGGCACCATGACAGTACTCGTATCTTTCCGGTGGTTACCTGAAAGGCACGACGAACAAAAAACCAGCCACAGAGGGCGCAGAGGAAAAAAATAATCTGAAAAAATGACTGCTCCCGCGCAAAGAAAACCATCTTGTAATTCCCGCGCGATGTACAGGGATGTACAAGTGTCGCGAGAGGCAGAATGCCGGGAGCGACCAGGCGGGAATCCAGCTTGAAAAATTCCACGGTAATCAAACCATGCAGAGATGAAAATCATTCAAAATTAGTGATGCGAAGAACTGCTTTGCATGCCTTGAATGGGAACGCTTTTACATGGACTGGATTCCCGCCTTCGCGGGAATGACAGGAGGATTATTCAAACTCTGGAACGTCACTGTAGTTAGTTATATTTTTCCTCTGTGCCCTCTGTGGCAATCTTTTATTCTTTTCTCTGCGCCTTTGCGTCTTTGCGCGAGACAAGTTGTTTAATGCCTTCAGCCATTACCTCGTCACTGGCATGCCCGGCGATCACGGCGCCCTGCATGAAACCCAGCCGTGCCGCCAGTTCGGCCTGGCGGTGACCCGGGATGACCAGCGGGAGTCGGCACAACAGGGGCTGGCCTTCGGGTCCGGCCATGTCGAACAGGTTCTGCAGCGCCTCGTTACTGGTCGCAGTGATCACGTCCACGCCATCCTGCTGCAACAGCTGCAGCAGTTTGCCTGATTCACGCGGGCAGGCACGCCGATAGACCTCGACATACTCCACCCTTGCACCGCGCGCATTGAGTGTGTCGTGCAGGGTGTTGCGGCCACCGTTGCCGCGGAAGATGACCACACGCTTGCCGCGCATGATCTGCAGCTCGTCCAGCGCCAGCAGGCCTTCGCTGCTGTACA
>CAMYKJ010000303.1 GCA_947258945.1 uncultured Ectothiorhodospiraceae bacterium | reverse complement strand
GCACCGGTCACTTCCGGGATGTTCCCCGGCTTCCCCTCCAGGTGCTGTTTTGCCAGCCAGGCGAATGCCGCGGCTTCCACCCAGTCGGGATCCACTCCGGCAGCCCGCGTGGTCTCGACCGGTATGTCCGGCAGGTTTCCGGCCAGGCGCTGCATGAGGAACGCGTTGTGCGCACCGCCGCCGCAGACGAGTACCCGCTGCGTCGCGGGTGCATGCTGCTCGATGGCGTCAGTAATCGAAACAGCAGTGAGTTCGCACAGCGTTGCCTGGACGTCTTGCGCCGCTGTCGACAGTCCCTGCAGATAGCTCGACAGCCAGGCACGGTTGAAATATTCCCGTCCGGTACTCTTTGGCGGTAATGCGCGAAAATAATCGTCCTGCAGCATCGCTGCCAGCAGGCGTGCATCAATACTGCCACTCGAGGCCCATGCCCCGTCCTTGTCAAAAGACTCGCCATGGTGGCGCCGTATCCAGATATCCATCAGTGTATTGCCCGGACCGGTATCGAAACCGGTCACCACCCCGTTACCGCCGGCCGGCAGTATGGTGATGTTGGCGATGCCGCCGATATTGACGATTACCCGGTTCTCCGCATCGGCGCTGAATAAATTCGCATGGAATGCAGGTACCAGCGGTGCGCCCTGACCGCCGCCGGCAATGTCCGCACTGCGGAAGTCGGCGACGGTGTCGATGCCGGTGCTTGCGCTGATGACGGCGGCATTGCCAAGCTGCAGTGAATAGGGTTCGGGCGCATCGGGTTCATGGCGAATGGTCTGGCCGTGACTGCCGATGGCGGTGATCCGGTCGGGTGATATACCCGCCTTGTCCAGCAGTTTGATTACTGCGGCGGCAAAGGCTTCACCCACGAGCCTGTCTGTTTCGGCGAGGTCTGCCGTGCGCGGGTCCTGCAGCTGCAGTGTGTTATCAAGTTGCTGCTGCAGTTCCGGTGAGTACTTGCTGCAGTGACTGGCCAGGATGGTCAGTTGACCACCGGTGAAGTCGACCAGAACGGCGTCGATACCGTCCATGCTGGTGCCGGACATCAGGCCAATGAAGAGTTCTGACATAAAAAAGTAGCGAGTAGAAAGTGGAAAGTAGTAAGTGTTGAGTACGTGACTATTGCCTTCAGCTACTTGCTACTTGTTACTTTCCACTTTCTACTCGCTACTTGCTACTTGTACATTTCGTACCAGGTCCATTTGCGCAAGCAGCGCCTCGGCTGGCCCTTGCGGTAGTTCGACAGGTGGGCATACAGCGTGTTGTATTGGGTGCCGTGCTGGATGATGATCGTCTTGCCATAGCCGCCTTTCTTGCCGCGGTGAATTATCTTGCCGCTGCCGGTGGACTTGATCGGCGTGCCGCGTGCGGCTGCGTAGTCCACACCCTTGTGCGCACGTATCTTGTTGAGGATGGGGTGCTTGCGGCCGTTGCTGAAGCGTGAACTGATGCGGCTGAATTCGACCGGCGTACGCAGGAACGCCTTGCGCATGCTTTTCCCGTCCAGGGAATAGAAATCGGTTTTTCCACCGGCATCGGTGTAGCGTATTGCCTGGTAGCGTTTGCCGTTGTTGGTGAATTCGGCGGCCAGGATATCGCCATGACCGATGAATTCGCCATCGAGGTACTTGTCCTCGTACAGGACCATGAACTGGTCACCCTTGCGTATATCCAGCGCGAAATCGATGTCCCAGCCAAACACACCCGCCAGCTCCATGGTCAGATTGTCCGACAGTCCGGCCTGGCCGGCGGCCAGGAACAGTGAGCTGTCAATGACGCCTCACCATTGCGGGTGATTTCCAGCGTACTCAGCTTGTCGATCGGGTAGAGGAGTTTTTCCAGGCCGTGCTCCGCGCTGCTGCTGATGCGCAGCACCTGACCCGGGTAGATCTTTTTCAGGTTATTGATGGCGCCGCCCTGTTCCATCAGTGCATGTAACTGCTGTGCTGACAGGTCGAGACGGGAAAAAATACCGGCGAGTGTATCGCCGCGCTTGACGGTCACTTCCTGCCAGACGGTGGCCGGTGCCGCCGGCTCAGACTGTGACACCTGCGCAGGTTCTGGCAGTTCGAGCAGGGCGCTGTCCTCGTTTGCGGTGAACGGCTGTCCGGCGGCCGTGGGTTCATGCGGCAGTGTCAGGGCGATCGATTCTCCGGCGGCATCATGGCGGGTTGCCCTGGCCGTGTCCGGGATGCTGAACCACAGCGCCACGGAGGCGAGCATGGCGCAGGCAGTGAGGATTATGAAGGCAGGTCGCAGCGCGTCCGGACGTGCGGCCGTTGCCAGGGCCCGTGTCTTGTAGTCACGGTTGATGATGGAATGGTGTTTCACACTAAGCCCTTGTAATAGATTGGCATAATTTAACGGTCATAAGGGAATCGGTCAATAGTTTCTCCCAGTATTATCGCCCGAATGAGCGCAGACCTTGAGCCGTATTCACAGGGATGTTGCGGCTTGGACCCCCGTGGGGGTGTGTTAATCTAGCCGGATAATTTCAGCCAACAGAGTGGTAATAATGACGAATTCCGAGCATCTGCAGCAGATCAGGCGGGGGGTCGAAGACCTGCTGGTCGAGGCCGAGCTGGTCCAGCGGCTGGATGCCGGCAGGCCGCTGCGCGTCAAGGCCGGCTTTGATCCCACCGCACCCGATCTGCATCTCGGCCACACCGTCCTCATCAACAAGCTGCGCCAGTTCCAGGATCTCGGTCACGAGGTGCTGTTCCTGATCGGCGATTTCACCGGCATGATCGGTGACCCGACCGGCAAGAACGTCACCCGCAAGCCGCTGACGCGCGATGACGTCCTGGCCAACGCGGCGACCTACGAACACCAGATTTTCAAGATTCTCGACCCGGAAAAGACCACGGTGATGTTCAATTCACAGTGGATGGGCGAGATG
>CAMYKJ010000302.1 GCA_947258945.1 uncultured Ectothiorhodospiraceae bacterium | reverse complement strand
CCTCTCCCGGGTCAAGGGTATCAACCGGAAGCTTGCGCAGCTAATCTACGATGCATTTCACGGCAACTGAACAACAAGGAGTGAATAAATGAAGTGGACCTTGCCGAACATGCTCACACTGCTGCGCATCATTCTAATTCCGGTACTTGTGGTCGTGTTTTACATGCCCGGTCAGTGGTCGTACCAGTTTAGTGCGATGCTGTTCGGTCTGGCGGCGCTGACGGATGCACTCGACGGCTACCTGGCCCGGCGCCTGAAGCAACTGTCGGTGTTCGGCGCCTTTCTCGATCCGGTGGCGGACAAATTGATGGTCACGGTCGCGCTTGTGCTGCTGGTCCAGGACAATCCGACCGTGCTGTTTGTGGTGCCGTCCTGCGTAATCATCGGTCGCGAAATCGCCATTTCGGCATTACGCGAGTGGATGTCCGAGATCGGTGAGCGGACCCTGGTGGCCGTTAGCGTGATCGGCAAGGTCAAGACGATCACCCAGATGGTGGCGATCCTGCTGCTGCTCTACCGGGTACCGATCGGCCCGTTTCCGACCCATGCCGTGGGGCTCGTCCTGCTGTATGGGGCCGCATTGCTGACCCTGTGGTCGTTGGGGTCGCCAGTTCGAATCTGGTTTCCCGCTCCAATCTTTTCCTGCGCAAAAGCCCCGGTTGCCAAGCCGGGGTTTTTGCCTTTCGCAGTACGTTTTTCACTCATGGCTGGGTGGCAGAGTGGTTATGCAGCGGCCTGCAAAGCCGTGTACGCCGGTTCGATTCCGGCCTCAGCCTCCAAATTCGGCTCTACATATTCCGGTTGTCTCTGTAATATTCCACCAGTCACGGCTTGCCCGGGTGGCGAAATTGGTAGACGCAAGGGACTTAAAATCCCTCGGCTTAACGGCCGTGCCGGTTCGATTCCGGCCCCGGGCACCATCCATTGCACTAGCCGCTCATGATGCGTGGCCAGCGGTCGTGTACGGCATCTGCCAGTTCCGGCGTCACTGTCACGATATAGATACGGCGCTCATGTGCATGGCGTGCCACCAGGCCCTGTATCCACTGTCCGCGGGTCAGGTCATACCAGCGCGTATGGCCTTCCAGGTCCTTTTCCATGAAACTCTTTACGGGTACCTTGACCGGTATCGGGAACCAGCGGTCCCAGCGTCCTGCGTAGATCGTATCCAGGCGCGCCCAGCCGCCCAGCGGCAGCTGGCCCGCCTGTTCGCTGCGCCGGCCCCATGCGATCAACCGGACGCCGCCGGTGCGGGTTGTGACCGGCAGGCTTGCCGCCGGATTGGGGAAATAGACCCGGGTATCTTCATCCTTCACCGAGTAATAGACGCCGCCGCACATAACCGCCTCAGATCGTTTGCCGGTGGCCAAACGGTAGACGCCGCCGCACATAACCGCCTCAGATCGTTTGCCGGTGGCCAAACGGCTTCCATGCGGGCGCAATGACGTTGGGCATGCGGGAACGGTTGAGCAGGCGTGCCGGGGCCAGGACAAGTTCGCCGTAACGGCGATTGACCGCATCCATGACGGCATTCACCTCGCGCTGTACCTCGTCTGTAGCAGCGAAAAGCTCCAGCTGGTTGCCGGTATTCACCGGGTTCAGGGCAGTCACCTGTACCTGGTGCACCCCCTGTCCCGACCACATTTCGTGGATGACCCGGTAGCACAGTGTCATGATGACGCCGCCGTCGTCCGTGGGCAGGGCGCAGCGCAATTTGCCGCCTATCCAGCCTTCGCTGGTGCGCAGCCCGATAAAGAAGGTCGTTGCCTGCAACCCGTGGCGACGCAGGCGGGCGCCGACCTTTTCACTCATGTGCAGCAGCCAGGTCCGCAGCAATTCGGGGTTCCGGGTCCCGGGTGGCAGGACCTTGCCGTGACCGATGGATTTGGGGGGAGGGACATCCAGCTGCAGGGCGGCGGGGTCCTGCCCCTGGCACATATACCAGATGCGCCGTCCCGGATTGCCGAAGCGCCGCGCCAGTACACTGATTGGCAGGTGGCGCATGTCGCCGCAGGTTACGACGCCGTGCCCGGCAAGAAACCGGCCGATGCCCTTTGCGATCCCGCACAATTGGGTGACCGGCACATCGCGCAGACGCTGCGCCGCCTCCCAGGGCGGGATGACGGTCAGGCCGTCCGGTTTTTGCAGCTTGGCGGCGAACTTGGCGGTGGTCTTGTCGCCGCTGACCCCGGCCGAGCACAGCACCCCGGAGGCCTCGAGCACCTTGCGTTTGGCGAGGCGTGCGATGTGCAGGGGGGTGCCGAGCAGTCGCTGGCAGCGCGTGACATCCAGGAAGGCCTCGTCGACCGAGAACACCTCGATATCCGGTGTAAGGTCCTGCAGGACGGTCATGATGGCGGCAGAGGTTGCCGCGTAACGTTCCGGATGCGCCGGGCAACGGATCAGTTCGGGGCACATACGCAGCGCCTGTTTAAGCCGCATACCGGTGCTGATGCCGCAGGAGCGGGCCTCGTACGAGCAGGTGATGATACAGGTGCCCTGCATGCCGTTGGTAATGGCGACCGGTCGGCCGCGCCACTCGGGATGATCGCGCTGCTCTATGGAAGCGAAAAAGGCGTTCATATCGACCAGTATGATCGCGCTGGGCCACGTCAACGGGAAGTTGCCGGCAGTTTTTGTAGGATTATTCATATACTGTGATTATATACAGTATTGCTATATGTCGCGCGCTCATTAAAAATGATTGAAAATATTCTATTAATCAGCAGGAAAGCGATAAACTTTTCGACAGCCTGTGCTGCGACGATGACTCATATGACGATAAATACAACACAAAACGAGAAACCCCGTAACCTTGAG
>CAMYKJ010000301.1 GCA_947258945.1 uncultured Ectothiorhodospiraceae bacterium | reverse complement strand
AGGTCAGCACTGACAATCTCGACAACCCGGACGTGCACGGCCTTGCCGACTTTCGCCGCAAGGTCGATGCCCGGTTCGATGCCTATGCCGTGACCGGCCTGCCAGCGCGGGCGGCCGCCATTGCTGGACGTTTAGACATTATGCGCAATAATTACTTATAATATCATGTACTTATTATACTTATCCCGAAAACGACTGAACAATATGCTCAAGCCGTAAACAATTCCGCCCGATAACCGTGTAACCGGCCAACCCCGGCACTGGATACACTCATGGGCAAGGCAACACCGCAATTCCTGCTGTTAACGGTCGTTCTCACACTGCTGGCGGCCTGTTCATCGACCCCGGATTATCCGCCGCGAGCGGCCACACCGGCACCCCGACAAGACACACACACTACGCATGCGGGCGTAAGTATTGCGGTTTCCATGCTGGGCACACCTTATCGCTACGGCGGCTCCAGTCCGCACGGCTTCGACTGCAGCGGACTGGTTTACTACAGCTACCGTCGCGCCGGCATTCATGTGCCTCGCACCACGCATGCCCAGATGAATGCGGCAAACCGGGTCAGACTCCGGGATCTTGCGGCGGGCGACCTGCTGTTCTTCAGGCTCGGCCGTCAGCCGGTCTCGCATGTCGCCATCTACACGGGTGACGGGCAGTTCATCCATGCACCCTCGAGCGGAAAACGGGTATCCTATGGCTCCATGAGCGACGCCTACTGGAAAACCCGGCTGGTGGCAGCCGGACGCTTCTGAGCTGCCGGCCATGAAAGCCGGCAACCGATTAACCGGCCGGGCAGCAGCCGCTATACTCATGCTTGTCATGTCATCGTCATCAGCAGATCTTCCACCGTGCCCGGCAAGCCCCAATTGCGTGTCCAGCCAGGCAGGTGACAGCGAACAGCGGGTCGCGCCACTTGCATTCACCATGCATCCGGACGAAGCGCTTGCACGACTGAAGCAGGTACTGCAGAAAGAACCACGCATGACCATCGTTACGGAAGAGGGCAGTTACCTGCACGCCGAGGCACGCAGTTTCCTGTTTCGCTTCGTCGATGACGTGGAGTTCATGATGGATACGGACAGGCGTGTGATTCATGTGCGCTCGGCTTCACGCACCGGCTACAGCGATCTGGGCGTCAACCGGCGGCGCGTGGAACGCCTGCGGAGAGCTTTCAACGATACACAGTAAAGCCATGCAGGAAGAGGGTGTCATAAAATTCGACCTGCGTTTTACCAGTGACGCGCCCGTGTCACTCGAATCCTTCACGGACCTGAATCGCTGGCGCAGGCTGTTGTGGGAGCAGGCACTGATTGGACAGGATCCCGCGCGCTACGGTGGTTACGGTTTCGGTAACGTCAGCCAGCGACTGCCGCTGTCACGCCTTCCTGGTCAGCGGCTCGCAAACAGGGGAGCTGCCGGAACTTCGGGATGAGCATTACGCGGTGGTCACTGCGTATGACCCGACAAACAATCGCATCGAGGCACGTGGACCGATCCGGCCGTCGTCGGAGTCGCTGACTCATGGCATGGTGTATGACCAGTCAAATGATATCCGCGTCATCCTGCATGTGCATTCACCCGACATCTGGCTGGCTGCCGCAAGACTCAGCCTGCCGGTCACCGCTGCCAGCGTGGCCTACGGCACACCGGCGATGACGCTGGAGGTCGAACGGCTGTTCCGGGAAACGGATGTCAGGGAGCAGGGAATATTTTCCATGGGCGGACACGAAGACGGTATAGTCGCTTTCGGCAAGACGGCCGATGAGGCCGGCAGCTGCCTGACCAGGGCGTTATCACTATGTCTTGATAAAAACTGATTTCTCATCAATCTTGTATATGCGCATAACATCTCCAGCCAGGGTCTTGCTTGTCATCGCGTTCCTGGCAATGCCCGCGACTGCAATTGCCATGACCATGGAAGCATGCCTCGCAATTGCCGCAGCAGAGGCCAGCGATGAGACAACCGTGGGAGAATTACGGCGACAATGCCAACAGCAGATCGATACGCAAAGAATCCTTACAGAGGCTGAAGCAGGAAAAGCTGTCGAGTACTCGCCGATCGAGCGCCGCTACCTGAGGGAGCTGAGCATCCGTGATAACCGCTTCGCGATAACCGCACACAGGCCAAACTATTTACTGCTTGCCGCGTATGATGCCTCGGGCGTCAATCCCGCGGGACTGTCCGGCAACCAGGGCAAGGACACCGAGGCCAAGTTCCAGGTCAGCATAAAATTTCCGCTCATCGAGAATCTGCTGGGTGAACACCGGGGCGATATCTATGCCGCGTATACCAACCGGTCATTCTGGCAGGTATATGACAGGGAAGGTTCATCACCATTCCGCGAAACCAATCATGAACCCGAGGTCTGGTTTTCATGGAACACCGACTGGCACTTCGCAGGATTCCACAATCGTGCCGTACGTGTCGGCC
>CAMYKJ010000300.1 GCA_947258945.1 uncultured Ectothiorhodospiraceae bacterium | reverse complement strand
CCGCACGCGCCTGCATGAAATCGGTATCGATTTCGAGGTCGAGGAAGAGCTCAACGACGCGTTTTCGCGCTTCAAGGACCTGGCCGACAAGAAACACGAAATCTTCGACGAGGACCTGCAGGCGCTGGTGACGGAGTCGGGCATCGAGTCGGAGAATGAATGGCTGAAGATGGTCGCGCTGAAGGTCTGTTCCGAGACCGGGGAAACCCCGCATGCAACCGTCACCCTGTGGGTGGATGGCGAGGAACAGCAGGCCGACTGCGACGGCAGCGGCCCGGTGGATGCCGCCTTCAAGGCGATCGAGGCACTTATCAACAGCGGGACGGAGCTGCAACTGTACTCGGTGAACAATATCACCAGCGGTACGGACTCGCAGGGCGAGGTGACGGTGCGCCTGCAGAAGGGCGGTCGCATCGTCAACGGCCAGGGTGCGGACACCGATATCGTGATTGCCTCGGCCAAGGCCTATGTCAATGCCATCAACAAGATCATCCAGCGGGACCAGCGGGCGCATCCGCAATTCGGTGATGTCTGAATCGACGGACAGGCATGGCCGGCCCGGCTTAAGAACAGAATACCTGCAGGCCATGGGTATCCAGCCGTGGGTGCCCAGGGACGACAGCGCCGCCGTCAACGATAGCGTGGCGCACGCACCACCGGTCGCCGCACGGGATGCCGCCGCACCGGCCTGGGCGGACCTGGAGGCGCGGGTTGCGAGTTGTACGCTGTGCGGCCTGCACGAGGGTCCTGCACGAGGGTCGTACGCAGACCGTGTTCGGCACCGGCAACCGGCAGGCAGACTGGCTGATTATCGGCGAGGCGCCCGGCGCCGACGAGGACCGGCAGGGCGAGCCGTTTGTCGGCCGTGCCGGCCTGTTGCTGAACGAGATGCTGCTCGCCGCCGGCTACCGGCGCGAGCAGGTCTATATTGCCAATATTCTCAAGTGCCGCCCGCCAAATAACCGCAACCCGCATGCTGACGAGGTGCAATGCTGCCACGGCTACCTGCAGCAGCAGATTGACCTGATCCAGCCGCGACTCATTCTCGCGGTGGGCGGAATCGCCGCCCATAACCTGCTTGGCACGGATGGGCCGGTCGGCAAGTTGCGCGGCACAGTGCATCACTATGGCGACCGGCAGATACCGCTGGTGGTGACCTACCACCCGGCCTACCTGCTGCGCTCGCCGCTGGAAAAACGCAAGGTCTGGGCGGACCTGCAATTTGCACGCCGGATATTCAACTCCACGGGCCGGGATATCTGATGTCCATCTGTGCTAGATTGGTTGAATGAGCGCAATTCTCAAGGAGACTGCACTCGAGTTCAGGCCCATGCAGCCCGACGACCTGTCGGCGGTACTCGACATCGAGCGCAGCAGCTATCCCTACCCGTGGACCCGCATGATCTTCAGCGATTGCCTGCATGCCGGCTACAGCTGCTGGATCGCCGATCACAACGGCGTGATCGAGGGTTACGGGGTGATCACGGTGGCGGCCGGCGAATCCCACCTGCTGAATATCTGTGTGCGTCCCGAAGCCTGCCGGCAGGGAATCGGTACCAAGATCCTCCGCCACCTGGTCAGTGTCGCCCGTCGGCACGATGCCGATGTACTCTTCCTGGAAGTCCGCCCGTCCAACCCGGCTGCAATAAAACTTTATTTGAATGAAGGGTTTAACGAACTTGGCCGGCGCCGTGATTATTACCCGACCGACGACGGCCGGGAAGACGCGAGTGTCTCCCAGCAAGAGGCGGCCAGGCGCCGCACATTCGCCATTATTTCCCACCCGGATGCCGGCAAGACCACGCTGACCGAGAAGCTGTTGCTGTTTGGCGGCGCGATTCAGCTGGCAGGCACCGTCAAGGGGCGCAAGGCGGCGCGGCATGCAACCTCGGACTGGATGGAGCTGGAAAAGCAGCGCGGCATCTCGGTGACCTCGTCGGTCATGCAGTTTCCCTATCGCGATTCGATCGTCAACCTGCTGGACACGCCGGGACACGAGGATTTCTCTGAAGATACCTACCGGACATTGACGGCGGTCGATTCGGCCATGATGGTGATTGACTGCGCCAAGGGTGTCGAGGCCCGGACCATCAAGTTGATGGAGGTCTGTCGCCTGCGCGACACGCCGATCTGTACCTTCATCAACAAACTCGACCGGGAAGGGCGCGATCCCATCGAGCTGCTGGACGAGATCGAGGAGGTCCTGAAAATCCAGTGTGCTCCCATCACCTGGCCAGTCGGCATGGGCAAACGCCTGAAGGGTATCTATCACCTGCTGCAGGACACCGTGCACCTGTACGAGCCCGGCAGCAGCGAACGGCGCCGCGACGTCAACGTCATCACGGGGCTGGACAATCCACAGCTGGACGAGCTGCTTGGCGACCAGGCGGCCGAGTTGCGGGACGAGATCGAACTGGTCAAGGGCGCCAGTCACGCTTTCGATATCAATGCCTACCTGGCGGGCAGACAGACACCGGTGTTTTTCGGTTCGGCCATCAACAACTTCGGTGTGGACGAATTGCTGGAGCATTTCGTTGTCACGGCGCCGCCGCCGCTGCCCAGGCAGACGAAGACGCGCACAGTCGGACCGGACGAGGAAAAATTCACCGGCTTCGTCTTCAAGATCCAGGCAAACATGGACCCGGCACACCGGGACCGCATCGCCTTCCTGCGGATTTGTTCCGGCGGTTACCGCAAGGGCATGAAAATGCGCCATGTGCGTATTGGCAAGGATGTGACGATTTCCAATGCCGTGACCTTCCTGGCCTCTGACCGGGGGCACGTGGAGGAAGCCTGGACGGGCGATATCATCGGTCTGCATAACCACGGCACGATCCGCATCGGTGATACCTTCACCCAGGGTGAAGACCTCAAGTTCACCGGCATACCGAGTTTTGCACCCGAGTTGTTCCGGCGGGCAATCCTGAAAGATCCGCTGCGCATGAAGGCCTTGCAGAAAGGGCTGGACCAGTTGTGCGAGGAAGGGGCGACGCAGCTGTTCCGGCCGTTGCGAAATAATGATCTGATCCTGGGCGCCGTCGGTGTGCTGCAATTCGACGTGGTCGCGCACCGCCTGAAGCATGAATACGGCGTGGAGTGCCAGTTCGAGCCGGTGACGGTGGCGACCGCCCGCTGGGTCGAATGTCCGGACGAGGCAACTGAACAGAAATTTCGCGACAAGGCGCATGACAATCTGGCCATCGACCAGGGCGGGTCACTGGTCTATATCGCGCCCACGCGTGTCAATCTCGACCTGGCCATGGAGAAATGGTCCGATGTCCGC
>CAMYKJ010000299.1 GCA_947258945.1 uncultured Ectothiorhodospiraceae bacterium | reverse complement strand
GATGCGCACCTGGTATAAGCTGCCCTTGTGATGATGGCCATGGGGGGACTCCACCATGACCCGGCAACTCATGACATGGTCGTAAAACCGGTCAAGTTTCGCTGCCTTTTCACGAATGCGCGCCTCAATGGCATCGGAGGGTTCCATATCACGAAATGTAATCTGCAAGGGTATCTGCATAATGCTGTTCTCTTGTTGTGTGCTCTGATCGATGATTTAGCTGCAATCTATGCCACAGGCCCGCAGCGTACATTGACGTGTATCAATTACCCTCACTGATTCCGGCATGAAAGTAATGGCCCGTCCTGCAAACTGTCCGGAACCTGACAGACCTCACTGATCCTGATAACAGCTGCCTTCCCGAATCCAGACACCACGCTCTTCACAGCGCAGCAGTTCGTCTCCGCTGCAAACATATTCACCGATCGCAAAGGACTGGTCATTGAAATAACAGGCCCCGCTTTCCAGTTCCAGGTCCAGCGAAAGCTCATCGTCGTCCGTCTCATCGAAGATGGGAGAATTTTTCAGTTCCGGGTCAGGGGCACCGACCTTCGGCAAATCCCGTGCTTTAGTCATAATTGCGACTCCTCGCGTGCTAGAAAACCATGTGATTCAGCGTGTCCACGGGCGCAGTACACGCCGGCAACAGTGACGGATTGTAACAGCCCGGACCGGTCTTGTCGGCTGTGAACAACAGCAATCGACCGGCGTGATAATGCCGGACTCCGGCTGCGCGACCAGGGGATGCATCCTGCCTTGTTCAACGCCAGTCCAGGGCGAGTCTGCCGTGTTCTGATTCCATGATACGTGTACCGAAAGACCGGCTCTCACGGTCCAGCATGCTCCGCAACCACTCGCTGTCCTCGCGACTCGCATGATTGAGGCGGAACCGGCTGCGCTGCAGCGGGACCATCTCCAGTGACACGAGTTCGCCGCTGCTGCGCTGCAGTGTCACCAGGTACAGCAGTGCCAGTTCGGTCCGGTATTGCTCGTGACCGCTGATACCTTCGTAGTCATTGATCAGGTCGCCGCAACCGTAGATAACGGGTTTGCCCCGGTAGACTTCCAGGCCGAGGGGGTGGTGCGAGGAATGTCCGTGCACCAGGTCCACCTCCGCCGCCTCGATCAGCGCACGGGCAAAACCGGTGTGTGCCGCCGGTATGGCATATCCCCAGTTGTCACCCCAGTGCAGCGACACCACCACGATGTCACCGGCCTGCTTGTGGGTCTGCACGGCACCGGCAATTTCATCCACCGTTTGGCTCGACAGGTCAGGCAACAGGTTGACGCCCGCCCGCCCATCCGACGCCGCCCACTCCTGCGGTATCCCGCTGCTGCCGAGGCCGCCGGCGAAGACCAGCACCCGGCCCTGCCCCGGCAGGTCCAGGACCGCGGGCGCCCGTGCCGCGACCCGGTCCGCGCCGGCGCCCGCGCATGCCAGCCCTGCCGTCGCCAGGCTTGCCAGGGTTTCCCCCAGCACATGGTTGTTGGCAAGCACACAGCAGTCGATCGCGGCGGCGGACAGGCAGGGAATATTGGCCGGGTGCATGCGGTAATGGATCCCCTTCTGCAACCAGGGGGACCCCTTGCGGGTCACGGCAGTCTCCAGATTGACGATACGCACATCGGGGGCAGCCGCATCCAGTGCCGTCAGCGCATCCCCCCAGATATAGGCAAAATCGACCGGCCGTGGAAGCGGGCCATTGGCCCGCTCGGCCAGTTGTACATATTCACCTGCCGACCGGCAGTACGCTTCAAAAATCTGCGGGTCGCCCGGATTGGGCAACACCTGGTCGATGCCCCTGCCGGTCATGACATCACCCGCCAGGAACAGCGTGACGGTATCGCGTGGCTGTTGCTCCGGCTGTTGCCTCATGCGCGACATTGCCATACCCCTGTGCGTCACCGCATCAGTCAGCCCGAGCAGGGTGAAATATTTGAGGAAGTCCCGCCGGCGCATGAATTTTCAGGTTGCAGACACAACAGCGTGCATCGGGTTGCCCGGGAAAACCGGTCATATAGTCCCGCAACAAGTATAGATGCAAATCCGGGCGACAAGGAACGCGGGTCAGACTGCGTGCCGGCATGCGGTCCCCGCTCACACACCGGCAACCCTGCTCAGGCCGGCGGTGAACCGGGGCTGCGCGTCAGCGCCCCGATCTGTGCCAGCAATCCCCCGATATCCAGTGTGACGGTGGTATCGATACGGAGACAGTGCCCGGCATCGTCTGCGGACAATGCCTGCCAGGTTGCCAACTGGTGCTCCAGCACCGCCCGGTCGGCGTCCGAAACACCCTGCTCGCGTTGTTCAATACGCTGGCGCAGGACATCCGCCGGCGCGGTAAACTCGAGGATGACAAAGCCGGTCCTGGCTGATTCCGCCAGCGTCCGGAAGCGGGCGACCTGCTGCGGCTGCAGGCAGGCCGCGTCGACGATCACCGTATAGCCGGCAGCCAGCACCTGTCCGGCCAGCTCGACCAGCCGGTCATAGGTTTGCACGCTGGCCGCAGTCGTGTAGATCCCGCCACCGACACCGTCATGCGCACGCCTGTTGCCGGGTATGCCAAACAGGCGCTTGCGCTCCACATCCGAGCGAATGCGTATGGCGCCCAGTTCCTCCAGCAGGGGCTGCGTCAGGGTCGACTTTCCGGATGCCGAGACACCCCGGGTAATGATCAGGACAGGCGCCGGTGGCGCAGTGTAGTCCCCGGCAAGTTGCAGGTAGCCGCGGAATTCCCGCATCACGGCCGCCTTTTCATCGATACCGATGCCGGCCTGCGACACGCGGATTGCCTCGACCTTGGCGCGCACCAGCGCCCGGTAGAGCAAATAGAACCGCAGCACAGTGGTGCCGGCGTAGTCGCCAAAGGCCTCCAGCCAGGCATTCAGGAAACGCCATGCCAGCTGCGGCCTGTCACGGTCCTGCAAATCCATTACCAGGAAGGCAATCTCGCTGATGACATCGATCCAGCGCAATTGCGGATTGAACTCGATGCAGTCGAACACCAGGGGGCGGCCATC
>CAMYKJ010000298.1 GCA_947258945.1 uncultured Ectothiorhodospiraceae bacterium | reverse complement strand
GTATTGTGTCCGGACAAGATTCGCAGAATGCATCCCCGGAGGACGACATGAACAAACACACCAGGCGCACAGCCACCCTGTCCGCACTGCTCACGACTATCTTATTTTCAGTAAGTTATAGCTGGCCGTGCAGCGTACTGGCCGAACAGGAGGCCCCACTCTGGACCCCGAAGCCAATTTCGCAGGGCGCCCCGCCAGAGGCAGCGCAGGCAGCTCCGCAGGCGGCATCACTGGAGGCCCTGCAGGCGGCGGCTCCGCAAGAAGCTCCGCAGACCCCCCCGGCGGAGGCAACGCAGGAAGCTCCCCCGACCCCCCCGGCGGAGGCAGCGCAGGAGGCTCCCCTGACCCCCCCGGCGGAGGCAACGCAGGAAGCTCCGCGGGCGGCATCGCAGGAAGAGGCCCCGCAGGACGCAGAGTCACAGGCAACCGACACTGCCGAGCAAGACAGGACCTACCGCCGTGGCCGCTACAGTTATCGTGACAGAGCCGACCGCTTGCGCGAAGAACGAAGAAAGCTGGCCGATTTACGGCGTGAGGACAGGGAACGCTGGCAGAGCCAGCGACGCTGGTGGAACAATCCGGTTGCCCACGGGTGCGACTGACGCACTGGCGGCGGACCCGCAATACAGCCTGCAACAGGGCGGAGTGGTCTCCGTGGACCCGGACACCAACCGGGCCTCGGTCACCCGAAACGGGGTCACGACCCCATTGTGGGACGGCACCCACCGCCTGCAGGACGGCTCCATACTGATCATCAGGCGGGGTACCAGCGTCCCCCGCGAGCCCGGGCCCGGACCCCGGCGCGTCCCGGAAACCGAAATCGAACAATGGGAAGGTGCGCTGATTGTCGGCTATTCACCCTGCGAGAGACTGGTCCACCGCGCATGCGGCGTGGATCACCAGTGCCTTGAACGGGAAGCCTGCAACCTGGCGCAGCAACTGCTAAACATGGAGCAGGAGGAGCGCACACTGAGCGACAGCCGCAATCGCATGACCTACACCAGCGGCCAGTGCCAGAATGTCATCCATGACGCGAAACTGTTTCCGTATTGCAGATAACCCGCGGATAACAGTCGGGGTATTTATACGCGGACAAACCGGCTCCTACAGCAGATAAACGAGCCCCTGCATCACAGCTGCTGCAAACACCCCCGCCAGCAGGTCATCCAGCATGATTCCCGACCCGCCGTGCACATGCCGGTCCAGCCAGCGGATCGGCCAGGGCTTGGCGATATCGAAAATGCGAAACAGTACGAAACCGCCGATCACCCACTCCCAGCCGCCTGGTGCCGCCGTCATGGTGACGAGGTAACCGACGATCTCGTCCCAGACGATGGCCGGATGGTCGTGCACGCCGAGACGCCTGGCGGTATGCGCACAGATGCCGATGCCGGCGACAAAGGCAAGCACCACAATCGCCAGGTACACGACAAGGCCCAGCGGTTGCAGCAACAGATAAAGCGGAATGGCGACGACGGTACCCGCGGTGCCCGGACCGACCGGCACCAGGCCGGAGCCAAAACCGAGGGCGAGTAAATCAATCGGGTTCAGCAGCAGTTTTGACGGGATCCTTGCTGCCATATCAGTCCCCGAAATGCAGGTAACCGGATCCATCCGGCGTATACACGGAACCGTCGCGCCTGATGCAACGGATATCCGGTTCCGCTTCGATAACACCGATGCAGCGACAGCCGCAGTCAAGCAAACTGATGGTCGCTTCCAGCATTGCCGCCCTGTCCTCCGCCACCGTAAAACAGAGTTCATAGTCATCACCGGCAGCGAGCGGCAACTCGTAGAACAGGGCATCCGCCTCGACCCCGGCATATTTCAGCCGACCAAGGAACTCGCGCGAACGCGGCAGTTCATCGATCCGCAGTGTTGCACCGAGTCCGTCGGTTTCCAGCAGGTGTCCAAGGTCGGCCAGCAGGCCATCGGAAACATCGATCGCTGCACTTGCCTGTCCACGCAGTTCTTTCCCCGCTGCAATGCGGGGCTCCGGGAAGTCGAGGCGCCTGCGCAGCGGATCACTCGCGGCATCTTTCAGGTGCAGTGCAAGCCCCGCGTCACCGAGCGTGCCGGTCACGTAAACGAGATCGCCGGGCTGCGCCGGCGCAGGACAGCCTGCCCCTGCGGGACGAAACCGTGCGCCTGCACGCTCACGGTCAAGGGACCGCGCGTGGTATCGCCGCCGACCAGCTCGACGCTGCAGTGGTCCGCCAGCCCGAAGAAACCCCGCATGAAATCGTCCATCCAGGCCTGATCGTACTCCGGCAGGGTCAGTGCCAGCGTGGCCCAGGCCGGATCCGCACCCATCGCGGCCAGGTCGCTCAGATTCACAGCCAGTGCCTTGTGGCCAATGGAGGCAGGACGCGTGTCTTCGGGGAAATGCCGGCCGGCTACCAGGGTGTCGATACAGACGGCCAGCTCGTACCGGTGCGGCACCTGCAGCAGCGCGGCATCGTCGCCGATGCCGGTCACAACATCGGCGCGCGCCGGCTTTTGCCGAACGAAGTGACGACGGATAATGCCGAACTCGTCGACAGGCATCGCTCAGCGCGCCTGCCCGCCGGCCTTGTTGTATTCATTATTGCGCAGTTTACTGGCGGCCTTGTCGAGTACGGCGTTGACAAAGGCATGGCCCTGTTCGGCACCGAACTTCTTCGCCAGTTGCACCGCCTCGTTGATCACCACGCGGTACGGAATATCGGTGCGTTCCAGCAGTTCGTAGACGGCGATGCGCAGGATGGCGCGCTCGACCGGGTCGAGCTGTTCGATCGGACGATCGATATACTCGGCAATACCGGCGTCGACCACGTCGGCCTGTCCGGGCAGTTCGCTGAGCAACTCCATGAAATACGGCTGGTCCGCCTTGCTGAAATCTTCATTGACCAGGAACTGTTTGCGGATGAGCGGCAGGTCCGTGCCCGACAGGTCCCACTGGTA
>CAMYKJ010000297.1 GCA_947258945.1 uncultured Ectothiorhodospiraceae bacterium | reverse complement strand
GGCCGACGTGGTATGCAGGGTACCGAATACGAGGTGGCCGGTTTCCGCCGCGGTCAGTGCCAGGCGGATGGTTTCCAGGTCGCGCATTTCGCCGACCAGTATGATGTCCGGATCTTCACGCAGGGCCGAGCGCAGGGCCTCGTTGAAGCCCAGGGTATCCCGGTGCACCTCGCGCTGGTTGACCAGGCACTTCTTGCTCTGGTGCACGAATTCGATCGGGTCCTCGATGGTGAGGATATGTTGATACGCCTTCTTGTTGATGTAGTCGACCATCGCCGCCAGCGTGGTCGACTTACCGGAACCGGTCGGACCGGTCACCAGCACCAGTCCGCGCGGGGTATCGGCGATCTCCTGGAAGATCGGCGGCGTACCCAGGTCTTCGAGACCCAGGATCTCCGACGGAATGGTACGGAACACCGCACCGGCACCGCGGTTGTGGTTGAATGCGTTGACACGGAAGCGGGCGAGTTCGGGAATCTCGAACGAAAAGTCGGTCTCGAGAAACTCTTCGAAGTCCTTGCGCTGCTTGTCGTTCATGATGTCGTAGACAAGCCCGTGCACTGTCTTGTGGTCCAGCACCGGTATGTTGATCTTGCGCATGTCGCCGTCGACGCGAATCATCGGCGGCATGCCCGACGACAAGTGCAGGTCAGAGGCGCCATTGTTGACGCTGAAGGTCAGTAATTCAGCAATATCCATGCCCGCTCCCTTGCTATAAATGGTTACGTCCCAGTGTATCGACTCTAGCAGAGAAACCTTGAAAACCCGCTGATTATCGACAACTTGCCCGTCAACCGGCCGTCCGGACAGGCAGGTTCACGGCCGACCATTCCAAAGTATGCCGCACCGGAGTGATTTCTCAAGCCATATCGGCCCGCGGAAATCCACCGGATTTCAGTCAGATAATCAGCCCGCGGTGATGCTTGTCGCTACCCGGTTTAATCCTGTATCGTCAATCGCATGAATGATGCCTCTCTGACCTTCATCGGCGGCGGCAACATGGCCGCCAGCCTGGTCGGCGGCCTGATCGCCGATGGCTGGGACCCGGCGCGCATCCGGGTGGCCGACCCGGACCCCGGGCGGCGCGAGCGCATGGCCGCCCGCCACCAGGTCGCCACCACCCCCGACAACCAGGTCGCCGTGAGCGACGCCGACGTGGTCGTACTGGCGGTCAAACCCCAGGTGATGGCCGCCGTGGCACAGGCACTCGCGGCCGGCATCGCCCAGCAACAGCCGCTGGTTATTTCCATCGCCGCCGGTATCCGGGAATCGACCCTGCGCGACTGGCTGGGTGCCGATACGGCGATCGTACGCGCCATGCCAAACACCCCTGCCCTGGTGCAGAGCGGCGCGACCGCGCTGTATGCCAACACGGCGGTCAGCGACGGGCAGCGCAGCCTGGCCGAGTCGATCCTGCGTGCCGTCGGCCTGGTCATCTGGGTCGAGGACGAGGCCCTGATGGATGCCGTTACCGCGCGGCAGCCGGCGAGGAACTCGGACTGCCCGCGGGAACAGCGCGGCTGCTGGCATTGCAGACCGCCTTCGGGGCCGCCCGGATGGCACTTGAAAGTTCCGACGACGCGGCCACCCTGCGACATCACGTTACCTCGCCTGGCGGCACGACCGAGCGCGCCATCGGCATCCTGCAGGACGGTGGTCTCGCGGAATTGATCAGCGGCGCCGTGAAGGGTGCCGCGGAACGCTCCAGGGAGCTTGCGGAGGAGTTTGGAAAACAATCATGAACAGCTATATTGCCAATCCGCTCGAATTCATCATCACTACGCTATTCAGCCTCTATATTCTCGCCGTGATGCTGCGTTTCCTGCTGGGCGTGGTGCGTGCCGATTTCTACAACCCGATCAGCCAGTTCCTGGTACGTATCACCAATCCCCTGCTGATACCGCTGCGCAAGATCCTGCCGGGATTCGGCAAGATCGATGTCGCGTCCATCGTGCTGATGCTCGTGCTGTCGGTCGCCATGCTGCTCGTCATCGTCCTGTTGCGCGGCACCGGCGTGTCGGTCCTGCCACTGCTGCTGATGGCAGTTGGTGAACTGGTCATGCTCGCGATCAACGTGTTCCTGGTCGCCATCATCGTCCAGGTCATTATCAGCTGGATCAATCCCGGCAGCTACAACCCGGTCAATGCCCTGCTGGACAGTCTGACTTCACCGATCCTGCGTCCGATCCAGCGCATCATCCCGCCGCTGTCGGGCATCGACCTGTCGCCGCTGTTCGCACTGATCGGCCTGCAGGTCCTGAAGATGCTGCTCCAGCCGCTGCTGGGTTGATCATATTTAACTCCGCACCAACTCGCTGAACGCCCGCCCCCTCCGGGACGCCAGTCACCTGCCCGCCGAGCTTGCCGCGCTACAGGTCAATCATTAGACTTAACTAACAGATTTCAAAGGCGTAACAGACATCCACATGCCCGAAACCCTGCCGCCTGACAGCGTCGGACTGGTCACACCGCAAGCCATGACGTTCAGCGATCCGCTGGAGCTCG
>CAMYKJ010000296.1 GCA_947258945.1 uncultured Ectothiorhodospiraceae bacterium | reverse complement strand
TAGAACATGGCCTTCTTGATCTTGGCCTTGAGTGCCTCGGTCTTTTCCTTGTAGGTGGCGATGTTGTCGAGGAGTGTCTCCAGAACACCGGCCTGCTCGCCGGCATTGACCAGGCTGACCACCAGGGAATCGAAGTGCAGCGGGTGTTTTCCCAGCGCATCGGACAGGGCAGTACCGGATTCGACATCGCCCTTGATGTTCAGCAGCAGTTCGCGCATGCCGGCGTTGTCGTGACCGCGGCCAATAATATCGAACGACTGCACCAGCGGCACACCGGCAGTCATCATCGTGGCCAGCTGGCGGAAAAACACGGCGACATCCTTCGCCATGATCTTTTTCTTTTCGGCTGACTTCAGCAGCGTACTTTTTTTGCGTATCGACAGGGGCTTGATGCCCTGCTTGCGCAGATCCGCCTTGATCAGCGACGGGTTTGAACCGCGTGTCTGACCCTTGACCTTGACACCGCGCTTGTCGGTGCCCGTCCAGATAAACAGATCAGGTTGCTTGAGTGCTTTTTCCGCCATGATTTAGTCCTTTGCACTTTCCTTAAACCGGATTCCCGTAAATCGGCGACACCCTCTTTCTTCGCCTGGATTTCGAGCTCCATCGAGTTGCCGCCTTCCATAATGATACGTCCCATTTCTTCCGAGACGGGCATGACCTGGTAGATGCCGACACGTCCCTTGTAGCCGCTGGTGCAGGAATCGCAGCCGACCGGTCCGTATATGGTCAGGCCATTCTTGATCTGATCTTCCGTGAAGCCGGCATTCAGTTTGACTTCATTCGGCATCTCGACTTCTTTCTTGCAGTTATTGCAGAGACGGCGTGCGAGACGCTGCGCCATGATGAGATGTACCGCGGAGGCGATGTTGTACGGTGGCACACCCATGTTGGCGAGGCGCGTCAGTGTCTGGGGTGCATCGTTGGTATGCAGCGTTGACAGCACCAGGTGACCGGTCTGGGCGGCCTTGACCGCGATTTCCGCGGTCTCGAGGTCACGGATCTCACCCACCATGATGATGTCCGGGTCCTGACGGAGGAAGGCGCGCAGGGCGAGACCGAAATCCAGCCCCGCCTTGGGATTCACATTGACCTGGTTGATGCCGTGGACGTTGATTTCCACCGGATCTTCGCAGGTCGAAATATTACGATCCGGCGAATTCAGCATATTGAGACCGGTATACAGCGATACGGTCTTACCGCTACCGGTCGGGCCAGTAACCAGCACCATGCCATAGGGTTTGTTGATCGCCTCGGTAAAGGTTTTCTGCTGTTCAGGTTCGAAGCCGAGGGCATCGATACCGATCTGCGCGGCACTGGCGTCGAGGATACGCAGTACCACCTTTTCCCCGTACAGGGTCGGCAACGTGTTGACGCGAAAGTCGATAGAGCGGTTGCGCGACAGGTTCATCTTGATGCGGCCGTCCTGCGGAACGCGTCGCTCGGCGATGTTCATGCGGCTCATGACCTTCAGTCGGGCGATGATGCGCATGGCCAGCGAGCGGGGCGGCGAGGTAATTTCGTGCAGTACGCCGTCGTTCCGGAAACGTACGCGGAATTCCTTCTCATAGGGTTCAAGGTGGACATCCGACGCGCCGGTGTTGATGGCATCCAGCAGGACCTTGTTCACAAAACGGACAACCGGCGTGTCGTCGATGTCGGAACCGTCGGCATCGTTGTCCCTGCCTTCATCGTCACCGGAGACGACATCGAGGTTGTCGAGGTCGGCATCCATGAGATCCGACATGGTGTTGTCGAGTGCTTCGAGCGCGGTCTCGATTGCCTTGCGCAGCTGGGCTTCCTCGACCAGCACGGCCTCGGTATTGACGCCGGTATGGAACTTGAACTCGTCGATCGCACCCAGGTTGGTCGGATCGGAGACGGCGACGTACAGCCGGTTGGCGCGCGTGAACAGCGGCAGGGCATTGTGCTGCTGGATCAGCTTTTCGCTGACCATCTTGACGGGGGCGACTTCCAGGTCCATGGCCTCGAGGTCGAACAGCGGCACACCGAATTCATGTGCGCCGGACCGGGCGATCTCGTTGCTGCCTAGAATCTTGTTTTCAACCAGGTGGCTGACGAAATGGGTGCGTTTCTTGAGGGCCGCCTCGTGGGCCGCGGTGGCCTCATCCTCTGACAGCAGGCCATCCATGACGAGCCGGCGGGC
>CAMYKJ010000295.1 GCA_947258945.1 uncultured Ectothiorhodospiraceae bacterium | reverse complement strand
CATCTGGTGCTGTCCGACATCGGAGGTCACGAAGGCATCACCCTTCGTCACCCGGTAGAGCGCCTCCACCACCGCCTGCGGCTTGATGGTATCGCTGTCATGGTCATAATTGAGACAATCCTTCGCACGCCATTCACCGATTTGCTGCCACCACGCCTGCAGTGCACCGGCATCGCTTTCCGCCTTGCTGCTGCGAAGCTCGTTCAGCATGGCCTTTAGCACGTTGTCGACACAACCGACGATCGGGATATCCACCTTGACGTTTTTCGAGATACTTGCCGGATCGATATCGATATGAATGATCTTCGCATGCGGACAGAATTTTTCGATATTGCCGGTCACGCGGTCATCGAAGCGGGCACCGACAGCGATCAGGACATCGCAGTGATGCATGGCCATATTGGCTTCATAGGTGCCATGCATACCCAGCATGCCCACGAACTGCGGGTCGGTCGCGGGATACGCACCCAGGCCCATCAGGGTGTTGGTGACAGGAAAATTCAGCAGCCGCGCCAGCTTGGTCAGTGACCCGGAGGCATTACCGAGGATCACGCCACCACCGGTATAAAGGATAGGGCGCTGTGCCTGCTGCATCATGCGCACGGCGCGCTTGATCTGGCCGGTATGGCCAACCTGCACCGGGTTATACGAGCGCATGGTGACCTTGCGCGGATAATGATATTCGGTTTTCTGCGCCGTTATGTCCTTGGGGATATCGACGACCACGGGACCGGGGCGCCCGGTGGTGGCGACATAAAACGCCTTCTTGATGGTTTCAGCCAGGTCGCGGACATCTTTCACCAGAAAATTATGCTTCACGCAGGGGCGTGTGATGCCGATATTGTCAGCTTCCTGGAAGGCGTCGTTGCCGATCAGGTGGGTCGGCACCTGTCCGGTAAACACGACCAGCGGGATGGAATCCATGAAGGCCGTCGCGATGCCGGTCACCGCATTGGTCGCGCCCGGCCCCGATGTCACGATCACCACGCCCGGCTTGCCGGTGGAGCGCGCATATCCGTCCGCCGCATGGGTCGCCGCCTGCTCGTGCCGGACCAGGATATGCTGCACCTTGTCCTGCGCGTACAGGGCATCATAGATATGCAGCACCGCACCGCCCGGATAGCCGAACAGGTGTTCGACCCCTTCGTCCTGCAGTGCGCGCACAAATATTTCAGCGCCAGTCAGTTCCACCCGCGTATCTCCCGGAAAAAGCGCCCGCCTAGCTCGAAGAAAAAAAACGCCCGTGAAACGGGCGAATTGATCGCATATCCAAAACATTGGAAGTTACTTATATTCAGGATAAAGGTCAAGGGATCGGGGGCTGCCGGGGCATTCAGGCCTGCGGGGCAGCGGCCGATAATGTGATGAGGTGGCTTGTTCTGCCAGCCAAACAACCCTATTATCCTTACCGGTATCTAATGGATCCAGTGCAATGAAACAGACTGTCAACCTGATTTACACCCGCCGGGCCGTGAGCGGCCTGTTGCTGGGTGCCGCCCTGCTGCTGGTCACACCGGCAAACGCCGAAGACATCTACAAGTGGATCGGCGACGACACAAGTGGATCGGCGACGACAACCAGGTCCACTACACCCAGATGCCGCCACCCCATGGCATCAAGGCCATCCGCATCCAGCGCTCGGACATCCCTGCCAACAAGCAACCGTCCGGGGACAAGGATGAAGCGAAGGCTGAAGTGGAGGATGAAATGGAACAGGTGGCCATCGATGATTCGTTTGACGAGCAACCGGAAGCGCAGGACGCCGAGTCCGACGCTGATGAAGATGCCAAAATCGCACAGGAGCTGCAGGAAAACTGCAACCACGCGCGCAGCAACCTCAAGACTCTCAATCATGGCCAGGTGCGCTATGTCTCACCCGAGGGCGATAAACCGGTCATGCCGTTCCTGAAGATCCAGACCAATCACACGCTGTCCGGGACAGATGCCAAAGGGCTGGCAGGCAAGGCCTCGGCACTGGTTGCGGAACAACTGGGCAAACCCGAGCGCTACGTAATGGTCTCGGTGGAAAACAACCCCGCCATGCAGTTCGCCGGCACCGATGCGCCGCTGGCCTACCTTGAGCTGAAGAGCATCGGCCTGCCCGAAACGGCCACAGCCGGCATTTCCGACGCCCTCTGCCAGCTGGTCGCCAGCGAGGCCGGCATCGAGCCCGACCGGGTGTATATCGAATTCTCCGACGCCCCGCGCAAGATGTGGGGGTGGAATCACGGGACCTTTTGATGCGCCTGCTCGTACTGCTCCTGGTCCTGCTGGGGGGTGCCGGCCTCTACCTTTACTTCTTCCCCGACTCCGGCGCTCGCCTGCTGGACAGCCTGCAAACCCCGGATTTCACCAAAAAGACTGACCGCATCTACAAGTGGCGCAACGAACGCGGCGAATGGCAACTGACCGATGCACCACCACCGCCAGGCGTCGAGTACCAGCTCACGGATTACCGCGAGGATGTGAATGTCCTGCCGGTACCCCCCGGGATCGCCAAAGAATAAACCGGCGGTAGGCAACACGGGGTCCGGCCCGCTACAATCGGCAGCAATTCAAATCATCGCGGTCCCGCTCGCATGCGCCTGTCACAGTTTCCCCTCTCCACCCTGAAAGAAACCCCGGCCGACGCCGAGGTCATCAGCCACCAGCTCATGCTGCGTGCCGGTATGCTGCGCAAGCAGGCCGCCGGTATCTATACCTGGTTGCCGCTTGGCCTGCGGGTGCTGCGCAAGGTCGAGCACATCGTGCGCGAGGAGATGGACCGCGCCGGCGCGCTGGAATTGCTGATGCCGGCAGTACAGCCGGCCGAGCTGTGGCAGGAATCCGGCCGCTGGGAACAGTACGGCCCGGAACTGCTGCGCTTCCATGACCGCCACCAGCGTGAATTCTGCTTCGGCCCGACACACGAGGAAGTCATTACCGATATCGCACGCCGCGAGATCCGCAGCTACAAGCAACTGCCGGTCAATTACTACCAGATACAGACCAAGTTCCGCGACGAGATCCGGCCGCGCTTCGGGGTCATGCGCGCGCGCGAATTCCTGATGAAGGACGCCTACTCCTTTCATACCGACCAGGCCTCGCTGGAAGACACCTACCGGATCATGTACGAGACCTACTCGCGGATTTTCACCCGCACGGGACTGGAATACCGCGCGGTGCGCGCCGACAGCGGCGCCATCGGCGGCAGCCTGTCGCAGGAGTTCCACGTGCTGGCCGACTCCGGCGAGGACGCGATCGCCTTTTCGACCGGCAGCGACTTCGCCGGTAATGTGGAGACGGTCGAGGCGCCGGCCCCAGGCGACGCACAAGCGGCTCCCGGCGCAGATATGCAGGCTGTGGACACGCCCGGCAAACACAGCATCGAGGAGCTGTGCGACTTCCTGGCTGTTACCGCTGACCGGTGTCTCAAGACCCTGATCGTGAGCGGCAGCGAAGCCGATGTGGTAAACGAGGACGGCAAGCACCTGACCGGGGTCAACTGGGGCCGTGACCTGCCGGAAGCCGAGGTCGTGGACCTGAGGAATGTGGTGGCGGGCGACCCGAGCCCGGACGGCCAGGGCGAGCTGGTCATCGCGCGCGGTATCGAGGTCGGACACATCTTCCAGCTCGGGCGGAAATACAGCGAGGCCATGCAGGCCACGGTCCTTGACGAACAGGGCAAGGAAATCACCATGGTGATGGGCTGCTACGGGATCGGCGTATCACGCATCGTGGCGGCCGCGGTAGAACAGAACCACGACGACAGCGGCATTATCTGGCCGGACGCCATCGCACCGTTCCAGGTCGCCCTGCTGCCCATGAACATGAAGAAATCGCAGCGCGTACGCGAGGCGGTCGAGGCACTGTATGCGGACATGACCGCGGCCGGCATCGACGTCCTGCTGGACGACCGCGCGGTCCGGCCCGGCGTGATGTTTTCCGACATGGAACTGATCGGGATCCCGCACCGCGTGGTGGTCGGCGAGAAAAACCTCGACCAGGAGCTGTTAGAATACAAGGCACGCCGCGGCGGTGACAGTCGGGATGTGCCCCGCAGCGAAATCATCTCATTTTTACAGGGTAAACTGGCCTGAGAGCGGGCCGATATAACCGGTATGAAGCGACGCACACCAGCAACAGCACAGCTTACAGGCGCCCTCATCGCCGGGCTCCTGTGCGTCTCGCAATACAGCTGGGCCGCCACCCAGGAACGGCCGGACGAAGACATGCGCGCCGTCCTGCTGAAGGCGGTCAATTCCAGCGACAGTTTCATTGACCGCTTCGACGCCGAGGTGTGGCTGACCGACATGTCGCGGCGCCTGGAGACGCGTATCAAGGATCCGGATGAGCGGCTTTACATACTGAAAAAGGTCCACTACGAAGCCAAACGTGCCAAGCTGGAGCCGGAACTGGTACTGGCACTGATCAATGTCGAGAGCAACTTTGACCGTTTCGCCATCTCCAGCGCCGGTGCCCAGGGACTGATGCAGATCATGCCGTTCTGGCTGAA
>CAMYKJ010000294.1 GCA_947258945.1 uncultured Ectothiorhodospiraceae bacterium | reverse complement strand
CCCTGGTTGTTGGCGGCATCACCGAGAAAAC
Organism: uncultured Ectothiorhodospiraceae bacterium; assembly: GCA_947258945.1. Taxonomy (GTDB): domain Bacteria; phylum Pseudomonadota; class Gammaproteobacteria; order UBA9214; family UBA9214; genus UBA9214. Next base: position 2,484 of record CAMYKJ010000294.1, on the reverse strand, counting down.
AGATACAGATCTCGTCGCCGCCCTGCAACTGGATGCCCTTGGCAATGCCCGCGGCCAGCGGAAACGGGCCACCGACCAGTGCATAACCGCCCATGAAGCGGTGCTTCACATCGAATATATGCATGGATCCGCCGCGTCCCTTGCTGACGCCGGTTTCCTTGGCAAACAGCTCCGCCATCACCGCGCGCGGATCCGAACCCGATTTCATGGCATGCACATGGTCGCGATAACTGGTGATCACATAGTCATGGCCGACGCGCGCGGCCTCGAGCACACCGTGTGCACAGGCCTCCTCGCCGGGATAGAGGTGCAGGAAGCCGCCGATATTGCGTTCGACGTAGGCCTCGTAACAGCGCTCCTCGAAGCGACGGGCAAACAGCATCTCGCGTAACAGGCGTTTTTTATCGGCGTCTTTCATGCAGCAGGTATCTGAATGTAATGGAAAGTTGGCGTTTCACCGGCCCGTATGCCGGCATAGCCGGCAAGCGCATCCGGCCGGCTACGTAGCATACCCCATCTTCCTGATTTCCAAGGAAACAGCAGTATCAGTAACACGGCAAGCGCGATATCATCAGTGTTTTGCGTTAACAGGTCAAGGCAAACAGTATGCAGAACCCCTATCGTCACAGCGAGAAAATCAAGATAAATCAACATATAAAAGATGCGACCGCGAAACAGCTGGATGGACAGCGGATGGTCATCGTCTTGGTACCGGACAAGCCGCGCAAGGCCGCCTGGGACCGCATCGCCTACGGGGAGATCATGCGGACGCGCTATCAGCGCCGCCTGCGCCAGGACAAAACCTGTCGCCGGATCACGCTCGACCTGCCGAACAAGCGCGGCACCCGGGTCCTGCTGCAGGCGATCAAGCCCGACAGCAGCACCTTCGACCTTCTGACCACGGCGCGCAAGCTGGCGAAGACCGTCCGCTCGCTCGACCCGGGCAGCGTGACGCTGCAGCTATCCGGTTTCGACAGCTCGCCGGCCGCGCGCGTCACGGAAAGCATGCTCGCCGCACTCATGGCCGCGGCCTGTCCCATGCCCGACTACCGGTCCGAGCGGTCGCCGGATGCTGCACTGGCGCATCTCGATATATACGGGGTTAACGAAGAACTTGACCTGTCACAGGTGCGCGCAGAAATCGCGGGCAATCACCTGGCCCGCTGGCTGGCAGCACTGCCGCCGAATGAACTCACCCCCGGCCGCTACCGGGAACTGGTCAGCCAGCTGGCCGAACAGGAAGGCTGGAGCATGCAGTTCCTCGATCGCAAGGCCCTGGCCCGCAAAAAAGCCGGCGCCTTCCTGGCCGTTTCGCAGGCCAGCCCGGTCGCCGATGCGGGCATCGTGCACCTGCGCTACCGGCCAAAGCGGCGCGGCGGGAAAAAACTCGCGCTGGTCGGCAAGGGTATTTGCTTCGATACCGGCGGCGTGAACGTCAAGCCGGCCAAGTACATGAACGGCATGCATGAGGACATGCAGGGCAGTGCCGTTGCACTCGGCACCCTGCTGGCGCTGACGCGACTCGGCGTCGATTACCCCGTCGATTGCTGGCTGGCACTGGCTTGCTGGCTGGCACTGGCGGAGAACCACATCGGCAGCAAGGCCTACAAGCCGAACGATGTGGTTACCGCGTGCAACGGCACCACCATCGAGGTCAAGCACACGGACGCCGAGGGGCGCATGGTGCTGGCCGACACACTGGCACTCGCCAGTCGTGAAAAACCGCATGCGCTGATCGATTACGCCACGCTGACCGGCGCCTGCATCTATTCGCTGTCGTCCCGCTACAGCGGCGTGTTCTCCAACCGCTTCGACCTCAACGAAACCCTCATCGCCGCCGGCCGCGACAGCGGGGAACGCGTCTGGCCGTTCCCTCTGGATGATGACTTCGACGAGTCGCTGAAATCGCCTGTTGCGGACACGCTGCAGTGCACACTCGAGGGTGACGCAGACCATATCCTCGCAGCACGTTTCCTGAAAAAGTTCGTCGATGACGGCATCCACTGGGTCCACGTCGACCTGGCGGCAAGTCATCACAAGGGCGGACTCGCCCACATTCCGACGGACACCACCGGCTTCGGTGTGCGCTATTCGCTGAACCTGCTGAGCCAGCAGAAATTCATGGACGGTACATGGAACTGACCCTCACCCGCCCGGATGACTGGCACCTGCACGTACGCGACGGCGACGCGCTGGCCGGCGTGGTCCCGCATACCGCGGCGCACTTCGGTCGCGCCATCATCATGCCGAACCTGCAGCCGCCGGTCACCACCGCCGCACAGGCCATCGACTACCGGCAGCGCATCCTCGCCGTCCTGCCGGCCGCCACCGATTTCAATCCCCTGATGACGCTGTATCTCACGGACAATACCTCGACGGAGGACATCCGTCAGGCCGCGGAGAACGAACATGTACACGCCGTCAAACTCTACCCGGCCGGCGCCACGACACATTCCGATGCGGGCGTGACGGACATCCGCAACA
>CAMYKJ010000293.1 GCA_947258945.1 uncultured Ectothiorhodospiraceae bacterium | reverse complement strand
TGGACTGTTTGCGGTCACCGACCAGGAATACCGAGCGCTGGCGTCCGGCATCGCCCGCAGCCAGTTCTTCCAGCAAGGGTAACAACAGCCGCCACTGTGTGGGATTGGTGTCCTGAAACTCGTCGACCAGCAGGTGATCGATGCGTGCATCGAGCTTGTACTGCACCCACTCGGCATGTTCGCTGTGGCTGAGCAGTTCGCAGGCCAGCCACTCCAGGTCGGCAAAATCGAACATCCGCTGCTCGCGCTTGATGCGCTGGTAGTGCTCGAGCAGGGCACTGCCGGCACGGTACCAGGCCGTATTGAGCGCGAGACTGTTCCTGCGTGCGACAGCGTCGCGCAGTGCCAGCAGTTCCGCGCAGCCTGCTTCATGCAATGACAGGAAACGTTCCTCGCCCTCCGGTTCCAGACGCTTTTGCTGGGTCGGTGTGGACTTGCGTTTGCGCGGCTCGTTTTCTTTGGTAAGCCAGGCCAGGGCAACTGCATCCAGGTACTCACGGCCGGACAGTTTCTTTTCCAGTGCGCCTTCGATTCGTGCGGCAAGCTTGATGTCGCCGGGTGTGTTGTCTCGCAGCAGTTCCGCGAACTTCCTGTGGCTTGCCCGCTGTATGTCATGCGGATAGTTGACCAGGGGATCTTTACCGGGATCGATATCGAGGAATGCCGTGAGTGACGCCACGGCAAAGTCCAGCGAATTGTCCTCGCCGGAAGTCCATGCCCACCAGTCGCTGCGCAAGGCAAGGAAGGAGCGCAGTGCCTGTTGTGCGCTGCCGAGACTGTCGCAGTCCGTGGCCAGCCGGTCGAGTGCCCGGGTGACCGGGTGCTCCGGCGCGCGCGTGGATTCAGCCAGCAGTGCGTCGTAGGCGGCCTGTTCCAGCTGGCCGGTTTTTTCCACCACCTCGAAGCCGGGGGCAACGTCGGCCTCCAGCGGGAAGCGTTGCAGCAGGTCCTGGCAAAAAGCGTGAAAGGTGGTGCAGCGCAGGCGGCGCGGGCTGCACAGCACGGCTTCGTAGAGCTGCGCGGCCCGCTGCGGGGTGTCGGATTCCGGTTCGATGCCGGCCTGCCGCAGCAGTTCAACAAGTTTGTCCGGACCGGCGCATGCCAGTTCATGCAGCCGCTCCATGATGCGCAGCTCCATTTCGGCGGCCGCCTTGCGCGTAAAGGTGACGGCCAGGATGCTGTCGGCGCTTGCGCCGGCCAGCAGCAGGCGCAACACGCGGGTCACCAGCAGCCAGGTCTTGCCGGTCCCGGCCGACGCGTGCACGCTGGCATCCCGGTGCGGATCAGTGGCTGCCAGTGACGGATTGCCGCTCATGGGTCGGGCCACGACTGTTTGCGACACAGGCCGTCCATTTCGCAGTATCGGCACGTGTCCTCGTCACCCCAGGCCGGCAGCGGGATGCCGGCGGCGATTTCATCCAGCACGGTTTCAAGTCGTACCAGGACCGCCTGTGACAGGTCTGCCAGTGCCGCACCGTCCAGCCGGCTGCCGGTCCTGACCGTGTTCCGGTTGTTGATTCTGCCGAGCTGTATGTATTGCACGGCGGCCGGTGCGGTTTCCTCCAGCAGTGCGTAGGAGGGCAGTTGTACCGCCTCGCCGCTGTCGACCTCCGCCTGTTTCGGCGCCTGTTTCGGCGCCGCACCGGTCTTGTAGTCGCTGACCTGTGCGCCGTGCAGCCCGCTGTCGACGCGGTCGATGCGGCCGACCAGCAACTGCCCCCCGGCGAGCCTGCGCTCACCTGTGCGTTCGCCGGCCTCGAAACGCCATTCGGCCTGCTGGCCGATCAGCCAGTCGATGTAGTGTTCGACCAGCGCCAGCCAGCGCCGCAGCCAGGCGCGATGCTCGAAATTGTCCTCCAGCTCGCGGTCAAAGACCTGTCGGGAGACCTGCTCGAGTTGTTTTATGGCGGTATCACGCTGTGCGCCGGTCAGCGGTTGCGGCAGTGGCGCCGGGTAACCGTCCCGGCCGGCGTGGAACACCTCCAGCACCTCGTGCACCAGCGTGCCGTACTCGGCCTTCTCCAGTGCCCGTTTGACTTCCTCGCGTGCTTTCAGTCGCAGGCCGCTGGTGGCAAAGAACCGGTACGGGCAGTCAATCAGTGTAGCGTGTGCGCTGACCGACAGTTCGCCCGGTATTGCCGCGGCGGGCAGTTGCACACGCGGTTGCCGGGCAGGCCGTGGTGCCGCCAGCGGGTGGTGTCCGCGCACGCGGGTCAAGGGGTGATCGAGCAGCGTCGCCAGTGCCGTATCCTGCAGGTCATGTTGCCAGGCCAGCGCATGAAACACCTCGATGCGTGCCAGCCAGGGGCTCGGCGTGCGCAGTTCGCCGTCCTGTTCCCGGTGCCAGGTGAGCAATACCCGCGGCGCGCTTTCCAGCAGGGTACGGAAATGTTCCAGTTGCTGCCGCTGGCGCTCCGGCCAGGCCGGCAGGCCGAGTTCGCGTCGCACGCGGTCATTGAAAAACGGTGAACGGGGCGGCGCCGGCGGCAGGTATTCGGTATCGCAGGCACCGACCACGATACCGGCCGTCGTGCAGCAGGCGCCATTCCTGCTGGATGCGCTGCCCGGCCGGATCGTTGTCGAATGCCTGCCACATGCCGAGTTCCACCAGGCTGGACTGCAGGCATTGCAGTAAAAATCCCGGAGAGTGTTCACCCTTGAGACAGGGATAGAGCGGGTCGGCGGCATGCTCGAGCCGGTTGAGCAGCTGGTGCAGTTGTGCGGCGCTTTCCCTGCTCCAGCGGGTCTCGTAGTGCTGCAGGCGTGAATTGATGTGCTGCCGGTAGCGTTGCAGGCCGCGTGCGATATTCTCGCGCCGCACGATGTCGGTCTCGAAACGAAACACGCAGTTGTCGAGCGTGTCGCGGTCCGCGTCCGGCAGGGTGAACGGTGACTTCAGTGTGTCCAGCAGGGGTTCGTGCGCAAAGTCTTCCTCGATGCTCTGCAGCCAGCGCTCCAGCGCGGCGGCGGCACGGGTGGTGGACAGTGCCCAGCCACCCGGGTCCTGCAGGGTGATGCCGGCGCGTTCCAGCAGTGCGCGCACGCGCCGGCCAAGCCGCCGGTCCTCGCTGACCACGGCAAGCGGCTGGTGACCGTCCAGCAGCCACTGGCGTACCTGCAGGTCGATCGCGCGTGCCTCCTGTTCTGCGGAACCGGCAGCGAAACTGTGCAGGCGGCCTGCCAGTGGTGCGTCCGGGTATGTGTTGCGCGCGGCGCTTGCGCGGGTCTGCAGCGGATCCCCGTGCTCGCTGAAGATGCTGTCGAGGGTGCTGCCGACAGCCTGCTCCGGGCTGTCCGCCTGCACAGCCGTGGCGAGCAGCTGCTGCCACACGGGATGAACCGACTGCGCATCGGCCATTGCCCGGTGCAGCAGTAATTGTCCGTTGCCGGCCGACAGCACCGCGTCGATCCATTCGGCCTCGGCCCCGGTCGGCGCATCGATACCGACGAAGTAGATATAGCGGGTGTGCGGCCGATCGCACAGCGTGGCGAGTTGCAGCAACTGTGCCGCGCCGGGGTCGAGCAGGTCTTCGGCCTGTAATTGCACGTGCCAGGCCTGCCACAGCCGCTGCACGATACGGGCCTCGCGGTCGAACGGCTCCGGCGGCGTACCGGCCAGGCCGTATGCGGATTGCAGGCGCCGGCGGAAATCGTCGAGTCCGGCGTCGACGGGTATACGGTGCAGTGTGAGTTCGTCGAACAGCGTGATCAGGCTGTCCGCCAGCGTCCACGGGTCCTGTTCGCCGAACACGTCGGGGTGCTGCCGGATGGCATCGACCAGCAGCAGTTCGCGGCGTGCACGACCGGGCACCGGTTTAGCCAGCGGAACCTGTTCGGCCAGCCATTGTTCCGTTGTGCCGATGGCCGGGCCGAGCAGTGCTGTGTGTCCGGCTGCCGTTGCGGCGTCCAGCAGATGGTGGCGCAGGTCGCTGGCAAACAGCAGCTCGGGCAGTAATACCACGCAACCGGTCAGGTCGGGCAGTGTGGTTGCCTGCGCAACGATATGACGGGCCGCGCTTGCAAGCAGGTCATCGCTGTGTGGAAACAGGACGACGGCTGCCGCTGGATTCATGTG
>CAMYKJ010000292.1 GCA_947258945.1 uncultured Ectothiorhodospiraceae bacterium | reverse complement strand
ACGCGCCGACAAATCAGGGGATGATATCTGCTAGGATAGCCGCCACGATGGAGAAAGGTCCCGAGAATGCGTAACACGCTGTTATTGAGGGCGGATTCAGTTCCGGCGGACAAGTGGCGCTGGCTGCGGATGGGCCCGGAGGGTGTGCCGGAGGGCAGTATCCATGTCGGCTCATTGCACAACGCCGCTGCAGAGGCCGCCGGGCTGCGTGTCGTGGTGCTGGTGCCCGGCACCGACTGCCTGCTGACGCAGGTCCGTATCCCGGGCCACAATCGCCGCAAGCTGCTGCGCGCGGTGCCCTATGCGCTCGAGGACCAGTTGAGTGACGAGGTGGAACAGCTGCACTTCGCCGTCGGCGAGCAGGCCCCGGATGAACAGTGGCCGGTCGCCGTGATCAGTCGTGAATACCTGGCGTCCCTGCTGGAGATGCTGGCGGATGCCGGCCTCGATGTGCAGCAGGTGATCCCGGAAATCCTCACCATCCCCTACAACGAGGGTGAAGTCAGCGTGCTGGTCAGCCGGGATATCTCCCTGGTGCGGACCGGTGCGGCCAGCGGCTTTGCCGTTGACAGTGAAAATCTCGGCGTGCTGCTGGCTGCGCAGCCGCGTGAGGACGACCAGCCTGCCCCGCTGGTGCACATGTACATCAACCAGGACAGCCAGACCCCGGATACCAGCGACTACGATGGCCAGGTCAACGCAGAGACCTTCGCGGCCAACCCGCTGGGCATCTTTGTGCAGGGACTGGGCGCCAGGCCGCTCAACCTCCTGCAGGGTGACTTCAGCCGCGCGGGGGAATGGTCGCGTGTCCTGAAACCCTGGCGTGCGACGGCCGCCCTGCTGCTGGCAGGCGTACTGGTGAGTTTTTTCGTGACGGGCATCGACTACTACCGGCTCAGCAGGGAAAGCGAGCAGTTGCAGGCAAGGATAGAAGAGACCTTCCGCAAGGCCATGCCCGGTACCCAGCGGGTGATCAATCCACGCGTGCAAATGCAGCAGGAACTCGACCGCCTGCAGGGCGGACAGTCGGGCGGCGGATTTCTCGTCCTGCTGGGCAAGACCGGCGCCGTTCTGAAGGATGTCTCCGGCGTGGAGATCGGCGGTGTCTCGTTCCGGGCCGGCCGGCTCGATCTCGACATCAAGGTCGACAATCTGCAATTGCTGGACACCCTCAAGCAGTCGCTGGCCAATGCCGGGGGTCTTGAGGTCGAGATCCAGTCGGCGACCACGGACAAGGATCAGCGCGTGCAGGGTCGCCTGCGCATCCAGAGGGCGGACACATGAAGGAATGGTTCCAGGGCCTGGACTCGCGCGAGCAGATGATGGTGGGTGCCGGTGCCGTCATGCTGGTGCTGTTGCTCATCTATGCCCTGGTCTGGTCGCCGCTGTCCGGGGGTTATGACACCGTGAAGACGCGTGTCAACGCCCAGCGGGACACGGCCGTGTGGGTGGAGCAGGGCGCACAGACCCTGCAGCAGCTGAAACGGCGCGCCCCCGCGGCACGCGGCCTCGGCGGCAAGTCACTGCTCGCCATGGCCGACAGTACGGCGCGTTCGAACGGGCTCGGGCCGTCCCTCAAGCGGGTCGAACCGGAGGGCAGCCGCAATGTGCGCGTGTGGCTGGAGGATGGATGAGGCCGGCAAGATCAATGCACGCCTGACGCTGCAGGCACCCGGCACGTGAAACGCGCCTGGCGTTACCTGGCTGTCGGGGCGGCGGCCTATTTGCTGATTCTTGTGGCAGGATTTCCAGCCGGTTATGTCCGCGGTACCCTGCAGGAGGCACTGCCCGGCCTGCAGCTGGGTGACGTCAGTGGCACGGTGTTTTCCGGTCATTCCTCCAGGGCAATTTACCAGGGCATCGATCTCGGCAAGATCGACTGGCATTTTCGCCCGCTGGCACTGCTGTTGCTGCGGCTGGAATATCACCTCGAATTTTCCCACCCGGACAACAGCGGGCAGGTCAATATCGGTATTCGCCCGGGCGGAGACGTGCACGGTCACGCGCTGGAGATGCAGCTGGTGCCGGACCGCCTGGTCAACCGCTTCTCGCCCGTGACCATTCAATCCAGCGGCTCGCTGGACCTGGTGCTGGACAGCTTTGAAGTCGATGGCGAACAATTGCGTGCCGTGACCGGGACGGCGGCATGGAGGGATGCGGCCATCGAATCGCCGGTGGTCCTGCCGCTGGGCGAGATCGGGCTGGCGCTGGAAAGCCGTGCAGACACGCTGGTGGCGGCGGT
>CAMYKJ010000291.1 GCA_947258945.1 uncultured Ectothiorhodospiraceae bacterium | reverse complement strand
CTACATGGAGTTCATCATCCCCGGCCTGATCATGATGTCCGTGATTACCAATTCCTATGCCAACGTGGTGTCGTCATTTTACGGTTCGAAATTCCAGCGCCACATCGAGGAAATGCTGATTTCGCCGGTCCCCAACTACATCATCCTGCTCGGTTACGTGAGCGGTGGCGTGACGCGCGGCCTGCTGGTTGGCATCGCAGTCACCGGCGTGTCGCTGGTGTTCAACCCGCTCAACATCCACAGCATTGCGGTCATGCTCAGCATGATTGTGCTGACGTCCATCCTGTTCTCGCTGGCGGGCCTGATCAACGGCGTGTTTGCCAACAGCTTCGACGACATCTCCATCATACCCACGTTCGTCCTGACGCCATTGACCTACCTGGGCGGCATCTTCTACAGCATCAGCATGCTGCCCGAATTCTGGCAGGACGTATCACTTGTCAATCCGATCCTGTACATGGTGAACGCATTCCGCTTCGGTTTTCTCGGTGTCTCGGATATCAGCCTGTGGATTTCCTACCTGATCAGCATCGGCTTCATTGTCGTGCTGTACCTGTTCAGCCTCCACCTGCTGCGTACCGGTTACGGCATTCGAACGTAATAACACCATGCCATTCGCGCGTTCCCGCGCTCCTACGCCACATTAAAATCTTGTAGGAGCGGACGTTGTCCGCGATTCTGTTGTGCGTGCACAGTTACCTGCTATTTAACAACCACCTGACCGTTGTGTATACCAAGCGTCAGCTTGCCATCCAGCAGGGACGTCAGGCGGTCACCGACCAGCGGCTTGCGCCAGCCCTGCATGATGTTGCTGTCCGGGCTGCCCACTACCAGTTGTTCCAGCTGTTTGCGTGATGCGAGCACCGCCGGGTTCAGGTCATTCTCGGCCGCGCTGATACGGACCACCGCCATGAGCATGTCCACCATGGCGTCCTGCGCGGCGGACAGCGGTTTGCGCGACACCTGATCGGGAAGGGGCTGTGGCCGGGTGCCGGCAGCATCCCGCACCAGGTCGATCAGGTTTTCCCCGGAACGCGCCAGCAGGCGTTCATTGAGCCCGCGGATTTGCTTCAGTGCATCCAGTGTGTCGGGCCGGTGGCGGGCGATGTCGATCATGGCATCATCGCGCAGCAGCCAGCCCTTCGGACGGTCGCGCTCACGCGACTGCTCCTCGCGCCACTGCGCCAGCGCCTGCAGCACGGCCAGGCTGGCACCGCGCAGGCGGTTACTCCCCTTGACCCTGAGCCATGCCTGCTCCGGGGGATTTTCATAGAGGGCCGGGTCGGCCAACTTTCGGAAGTCCTCCTCCAGCCATCCCAGGCGGCCGTGTGCCGCCAGTCGCTCGTGCAGCGCCCGGTAGGCATCGACCAGGAAGATGACGTCATCGGCGGCGTAGCGCACCTGCTCCGGGGTAAGCGGGCGTCGCGACCAGTCAGCCCGGGTGTGCAGCTTGTCGAGCGTGACATTCAGGACGGACTTGACCAGGTTGCCGTAGCCGACCTGGTCGGGATAGCCGAGCAACGGCGCCGCAATCTGCGTGTCGAACGCGGGTCCGTGAGCGGTGCGAAATCATCCAGCGCCAGCGGGTCGATGCACGCGGCCGTGCCGGGGACCGCGAGCTGCAACAGGCACAGTTTCGGGTAGTAGGTCTTCTCGCGGAGAAATTCCGTATCGATGGCAATCCACGGGGCATCGGCGAGCCGGTCACACAGACGGGACAGCGCGTCGGCCGAGTCAATATAGTCGAAGGGTACGGTGCTGCTCATGCCGGCGCACGCAAGGTGTTATTCAAATATCACCTTCCACTTCGTCGACGTCGATCTGACCGGTCATGCGTCGGCGAATGTGCGACCAGGAAATGCCGATGGCGAGGACGCCGCACAGGATGACCTCGAAGATCCATGTCATGGCCTCGACGCTGTCCGCGCTGATCCAGCCCCAGTCGATTGTCATCCACACCAGGACAGCAAAGAAGGCGGCCGCAAGGAACAGTCCGAAGGCGCCCAGCGAACGGCCGGTGGCACGCAGGTAAATGGTCCAGCCGATCAGCAGCAGGATGCCGGCCAGCGCCAGCAGCGGCGTGGGCGAGGAAATATTTTCGTTCAGCCAGTGGTAGTAGAAATTGCCCGAGGGGTTACAGGTCGCAAACACCAGAATGGCTGCCGCGATGAGACGCAGCAGAAAGCCAAACCCGGTAATTCCCCTGGATGTTGTCATGGTCACTTCTCCCGTATAGGCAACCGCGGACGTCGCGGTAAATCAGTGCGTGTGCATACTACCTGCAAACCGGTCGTAACGACAGTTACAGCCGGGCGCGGCAAACGCGCTAGAATGCACCCCACTGTGACCGCAGCCAGGCGCCGTTTCAGCCGCCGGAAGTCATTGAGAAATGATCATATAAATGCCTTGCAATCTTCTGTATTAAATGAAATAAAAGACATGAAAATAACGCTCATCAACCCCTACGAACTGGGCCGGCAACCCTTCGGCCTGGCGGAGCCGGCGGCCTTGCTGGCGCGGGCAGGGTGCAGCGTTAGCTGTTGCGATCTGTCGATCCAGAAACTCGACGAATGCCTGGACGCTGACACCGAGCTGGTGGGAATTTATGTCCCGATGCATACGGCCACGCGCATCGCCATCGAAGCCCTGCCGAGGATCAGGCAGCTGTCGCCACACGCGCGCCTGTGCATCTACGGGTTGTATGCAACCATGAATGCCGGTCTGTTCCGCGGGCTGGGCGTGGATGCGGTCATCGGCGGCGAGTTCGAGTGCGGGTTGCTCGAGCTGGTCGGACAGTTGCGCGACAGCCATCAACCACCCCCCTTCATGGCCGCGACGCGACTCGACAAGGTGCCGTTCATCGTCCCGGACCGCAGCACGCTGCCGGCGCTCGACAAATTCGCCCACCTGGTCCTGCCGGACGGCACGATACGTACCGCGGGTTTTGCAGAGGCCACGCGTGGCTGCAAGTATCACTGCAAACACTGCCCGGTGGTGCCGGTCTACAACGGCAAGTTCTTCGTCATACCGGCGGACGTGGTACTCGGGGATATCGACGGC
>CAMYKJ010000290.1:2457-3750 GCA_947258945.1 uncultured Ectothiorhodospiraceae bacterium | reverse complement strand
CGGCGGTTACAACGCGATCAAGTTCGGCAAGACCCATCCCGGGGTCTACGAGGAACTGACCACCGACCATCCGATCGACCTGGTGCGCTACCAGGTGGCCAACTGTTACATGGGACGTATCGGCATGATCAATTCGGGTGGTCCCTCGGGCAAGGACGATCTGCACCAGGCGGTGCGTACGGCGGTCATCAACAAACGCGCGGGTGGCATGGGGCTGATCTCCGGCCGCAAGGCGTTCCAGCGACCGATGGATGAAGGTGTGAATCTGCTGAACATGATCCAGGATGTTTATCTGTCGGATGAAGTGACGATCGCCTGAGCACTGCAGAGGCGCACGTGTGGATAATGGTTTGCCGGTGCAGGCCGGGCGGAGTGGCGTCAGTTATGCGCTGCGACGTTACAGCCTGAGCGGCGAGACGGACCGGCTTTCCGGCGCGAATACCGGGGCGCTGTTGCCAGGCGGGCAATCACCCGTTTGCCCGGGCCGCGACCGCTGACACGGCCAATGCCTTCCAGTATCATTCCGTGCTTCTGCAAAACGTCCGTCCCGGAGTCCCGATGCTGCAATTGCTGGGTAGCCCTGCCCATTCCGAATTTCGCCGGTGCAAACTGCTGGCGCAATGCCGGGAGCGGGTACCGGCAGTGGCCGGGTTGTATGCCGATTACCTGCATCTCGCGGAACTGATCGAGCCCCTGGCGGACCCGGAGCTGCGGCTGTTCGAGCAGCTGCTGGAATACGGTGCACCCCAGTCGACGGCAGACAGGCAGGGCGCCCGCCTGGTCGTCGTCCCCCGGCCCGGCACGATCTCGCCCTGGTCGAGCAAGGCGACGGACATTGTCCATAACTGCGGCCTCGACAAGGTGCGGCGCGTCGAGCGCGGCATCATCTATACCGTGGAAACCGCGACTGGGGAGTTGTTGCAGGATGAACAGCGCAACGCGCTGCTGCCACTGCTGCATGACCGCATGACCGAAGTGGTGCTGTTTGATTTGCACGATACCGGCGCGCTGTTCCGCCACGCGGTACCGGCGCCCGCCGAACGCGTCGACGTGATCGGTCACGGCCACGAGGCACTGCAACAGGCCAATCGCGAACTCGGGCTGGCGCTGTCCGATGACGAGATTGATTACCTGGTCGAAAATTTCATTGCCCTCGGTCGCAACCCGATGGACATCGAGCTCATGATGTTCGCGCAGGCCAACTCGGAGCATTGCCGGCACAAGATTTTCAATGCCGACTGGGTGATCGACGGCAAGGCAATGGACCGCAGCCTGTTCGACATGATCCGCATC
>CAMYKJ010000290.1:0-2426 GCA_947258945.1 uncultured Ectothiorhodospiraceae bacterium | reverse complement strand
CCCAAGGCAGGCCTGTGCGGTTTTTCGGTGTCGAACCTGCGTGTGCCCGGATTCGAACAACCGTGGGAGACGGACCACGGCAGGCCCGCGCGCATCGTTTCCGCACTGGACATCATGGTCGAGGGCCCGCTGGGTGCGGCGGCCTTCAACAACGAGTTTGGCCGACCCAACCTGTGCGGCTATTTCCGTACCTTCGAGGAACGCGTGCGCAGCGCGCAGGGCGACGAGCTGCGCGGTTATCACAAGCCCATCATGCTGGCCGGCGGTTGCGGGCTGATCCGTGAGGGGCACGTGCACAAGCAGGAAATTCCGGCGGGTACGCCCATCGCGGTCCTCGGCGGGCCGGCCATGCTGATCGGTCTCGGCGGGGGCGCGGCGTCCTCCATGTCCAGCGGTGCCAGTGCCGCCGACCTGGATTTTGCCTCGGTCCAGCGCGGCAACCCGGAAATGGAGCGGCGCGTTCAGGAAGTGATTGATGCCTGCTGGGCGCTCGGTGCGGACAACCCGATCATCTCCATCCACGATGTCGGCGCCGGCGGCCTGTCGAACGCACTACCGGAACTGGTCAATGACAGCAGCCGGGGCGGCAGTTTCGAATTGCGCAAGATCCCGAACGATGATCCGGGCATGACGCCCATGCAGGTCTGGTGCAATGAATCGCAGGAACGCGCTGGAACAGTTCTCGGCATTGTGCGCACGCGAGCGCTGTCCCCTGGCGGTGCTCGGCGAGGCCACCGACCGGCAGCAGTTGTTGCTGACCGACAGTCATTTCGACAATTCACCGATTGACCTGCCCATGGCGCTGTTGCTCGGCAAGCCGCCGAAGATGCAGCGCGAGGTCGTGCATGCAGCCGTGGAACACAGCGGCCTCGACACCGTCAACCTGGATGTCCGCGAGGCCGCCCTGCGCGTGCTGCAATTGCCGGTCGTGGCGGACAAGACCTTCCTCATCACCATCGGCGATCGTTCCGTGACCGGCATGGTGGCGCGTGACCAGATGGTCGGCCCCTGGCAGGTGCCGGTCGCCGATGTGGCGGTGACACTGGCCGACTATGACGGCTATAACGGCGAGGCCATGGCCATGGGTGAGCGAACGCCGCTGGCGCTGCTGGACGGTCCTGCCTCCGGGCGCATGGCCGTCGGCGAGGCGTTGACCAACATCGCCGCGTCCGCCATCGAGGCGATCGGGCGCGTTTCGCTGTCGGCCAACTGGATGGCGCCGGCGGGTCACCCGGGTGAGGATGCCGTACTGTACGACACCGTACGTGCGGTCGGTGCCGAACTGTGCCCGGCGCTCGGTATCGCCATTCCGGTCGGCAAGGACTCCATGTCCATGCGCACCGTCTGGCAGGAAGACGGTGAGGACCGTTCGGTCACTGCGCCGCTGTCGCTGATCGTGTCCGCGTTCGCGCCGGTGACCGATGCGCGGCTTACCCTGACGCCGCAGCTGCGTACCGACGCGGGCGAGACGGTCCTGCTGCTGGTCGATCTCGGCCAGGGCCGCAACCGCCTGGGCGGTTCGGCGCTGGCACAGGTCTACAAGCAGATCGGCGCGACGCCGCCGGATGTCGATGACCCCGCATTGCTCAAGGCCTTTTTTGCGGCAGTCCAGGCACTCAATCGCGCCGGCCTGCTGCTGGCCTACCATGACCGTTCCGATGGCGGTCTGCTGGCGTGCCTGTGCGAGATGGCGTTTGCCGGTCATACCGGCGTGGCCATACATATCGACGGGCTTGGTTACGATCCGCTGGCGGCCCTGTTCGCGGAAGAGCTCGGCGCCGTATTGCAGGTGCGTGACAACGAGCTGGATGCCGTTGTCGCTGTGCTGCGCGAACACGGACTGGACGACGTGACTCACGCCATCGGTCATCCGGCCGCGGATGACCGTCTGACCGTCACGCTGAGCGAGAACACCCTGTTGTCAGAGACACGCACCGACCTGCAGCGTGCCTGGTCGGCCACCACGTATCACATGCAGGCCCTGCGCGATAACTCCGATTGTGCGCGGCAGGAATACGACGGCCTGCTGGACGCGGAAGACCACGGCATTCGTCCGGTCTTGACCTTCGATTGCAGTGCAGACGTGACGGCGCCGCTGGCCGGCCATACGCCACGCCCGCGCGTCGCCGTGCTGCGCGAGCAGGGTGTGAACGGACACATCGAGATGGCGGCGGCGTTTCACCGGGCGGGTTTCGAGGCCGTCGACGTACACATGAGCGACCTGCTGGCCGGCCGCGTGTCGCTGGAAGGCTTTGCCGGCATGGCCGCCTGCGGCGGTTTTTCCTATGGTGACGTACTGGGTGCCGGCCAGGGCTGGGCCAAGTCGGTGCTGTTCCACAGCGATCTGCGCGATATGTTCGGCACGTTCTTCATGCGCGAGGACAGTTTTTCACTGGGTGTGTGCAATGGCTGCCAGATGCTGTCGA
>CAMYKJ010000289.1 GCA_947258945.1 uncultured Ectothiorhodospiraceae bacterium | reverse complement strand
GACAGCGGCTGGTATGAAAATACGGTCGGCGAGTGTGTGCGGCTCGGCCACTCGATTCCGTTTGGCTGGGAGGTGTCGCTCCTGCCGGTCGGTTGACGACCTCCGGCATAACGGCCCGCGGCAATTCCCCTTAGGGTCTGTCCGGGGGCATGACTGCCGAATGTGGCGCGGGACAGGCCAGCGCAGTGCAGTGCGCTGCATCACGACCGGTTGCCAGCCGGTCAATTTCCATTACCGTTTGCCGGACCTGCCCGTCGTCCGGGGCCAGCTGGCGGGCGCAGCTGGCGGCGACCCGCGCCTGTTGCGGACAGCGGTGCTTCAGCAGTGCATAGGCAAGATTGTTCCAGCCGGCCGGCCGGTCCGGCGCAAGGCGGGCGGCGCGGCGAAATGCGGCCACGGCCTGGCTGAATTCATGCGCGGCGTAGTGACTGTTGCCAAGCGCCATCCAGGCGCGAAAACTGTCCGGCCAGGTGCGGGTCCCGGCAAGCCATGCCGCCCGCGCCGCAGCGGGGCTGGCGACCTGTTCGAGGTCGTGTGCGGCCCGCAGGTAGGCGAGCGGTTCCGCCGTGGCGGGTACTGCACCGGCCGGCAGGATGACCCAGGCCCGGTGCTGCGTGCGTGCCCAGGTCCGTTCGAACGCGGACAGCGCCGTTCGCCGGCGCCGCGTGGTACCGGAACGCAGCAACAGTTCGCCGGCCTCGAGGTCGTAGCCGATGACGACGGCAAAATGCCGTCGTGGTATCCAGCGCAGGCCCAGGTTCTGAAAAACGAGTACCGGGTGCCCGTGTGCGACCTCGGTCAGTATATCCGTGAGGGCGGGTGCCAGCGGGTAGGCCAGCATGCCGTAGTGGCGGGCGCTGGCCGTGATCTCTTCCGGCAGGCTGCCCTTGAGGTCCGGTACATAAACCTGTTTGACCAGGATGTCCGGCGTGATGTCGACCCCGTGTGTTGCCAGTACTGTCGCCAGTGCGGCCGGACCGCACTGGTAGCGCGTCTGCGGAAAAAACGGCACCTGTTCCTGCTCGTATATGGATGGCAGCCCGGCCGGCCGGGCAAGTACCAGCTGCCGGGTCTGCGGCGCGGTGGCGCAGCCGGCAAGCAGCAGGCCACAAAGCAGAACACCCGCCAGAAGGCGGGTGTTTCGCAGTCGTTGCAGCGGTCCCCTACCTGACCGGGTGCACGAAGTGGAAGATATCAGTCGCACCGATGGCGTCGGTAATGATGAACACGAACCAGCAGCACGCCCAGCACGCTGTCACTGCCCGCCTCCAGCTGTCCGATACCCTGGTTGATGCGGGCCAGTTCCCCGGCGGACAGGGTGCGTGCCCGCTCCAGTGCCCATTCCGGGCTGACGCCGAGTGCCTGCAGTTGCTGACGCGCCTCGTCCTGCTCCAGCAGCTGTTGCAGGCTGTCGTGTGTTTGCGCGACCGGATCCTCTGCCAGCAGGGACGCGTTGTCGTACATGGCCGCCTGCGCGCTGATCGCAGGAGACAGTGCCAGCAGCAGGCTAAGCAGCCAGGCCATTGCAGTTCGCATTGTGTTCATACCGGGTTCCTCCTTATTGCCGGCCGGGTGGTTGCCACCGGCGCAGCGTTGATCCATGGCTGAATATTACCATCGAACAGCCGGGTTCGCCGGACTGTTCAGCGCCGCAGGTGTGTAAGCGGCGTCAGTTCCACGCGACGGTTGATGCGGCGGCCGGGCTCGGTGACATTGGTGACCAGTGGCCGGGATTCGCCGTAGCCGCGATAGGTCAGGAGTTCCGGGTCGATGCCACGCTTGACCAGATAGGCGCGGACCGTCTGCGCGCGCCGGTTTGACAATGCCATGTTGTACGGCACGTCGCCCTCGGCACTGGCGTGACCGCCGATTTCCAGCGGCTCTGCCGGCCGGCTGCGCACCACGTCTGCAACGCTGTCCAGGATCGCCATGGAGGGGGGCGTCAGTTCGGCCGAGTCGTACTTGAAGTTAACGCCGCGAATGATCCACGAGATTGACTGGGGTGTATGACGGTACAGCGGGGAGGGCGAATAGCCACGGTAGCCAGCGAGGCGGTTGTATCCGCTGCCGTGCCCACGGCCCCGAAACGAGCTGTTGAAGCCGAACCCGCCGGTGGCATCGGAATGCATCGGGCCGGCGCCGTAATAACCGCCGTGACCGGGGCCGCCCCACCAGGCGTGGGCGGTGGCCGGCATCAGCAGCGGGGCAGCGAACAATACGGCGGTCAGTGTGCGAAAAAACATGGCAGCGTCTCCATCAATATTAGTAAATAACTGAATAATTATACACCAGTAGCACCGTCCCTGGTGAAGCAATTAAATCATTAAATACAACAGGATAGAGAGTGTGGCCGAGTGGTCAGCGTGGCATCACCCCGTCTTCCTGCATCACCACCAGCTATATCGGCCGATTAGCGCTGCATTTCACTCTCGCGGTAGTGGGCGTCCAGCCAGCATTGCGGCAAGGCTTCACCTGAAGGAAAGACCAGTCCGGCCTTGTCGAATTTTTCCGGGTCCTGGCGTTCTTCGCCGTGCTCCTTCAGAAACATGTCTACCTCCGGTTGATGATGAATGAGTGCCTGTATAGCCTGTACAAGTATAACCAGACTATCGCGTCCTGTCGGGTAGTCGTGTCGGAGAATCCATGCATGGTGTTCGAGATTGCGTCGATCCCGGGTGAGCCGCGCAGGCTGACGCAGACCGTCCTGCAGATCACCTCGATGCTGGACCTGTACCAGGCGGAACTGGCCCGTGTGCTGGGTATCCAGTGCGGTGATATCGGGCATCTGGCAAGCGGCCGGCAGTGCCTGCAGCCGGATACGGATACATGGGACCGTGCAACGCAGTTCGTGCGTTTTTACCAGCTGCTGTTCAGGCGGATGGCGGGTGACGGCGTGGCCATGCGGCACTGGCTGCGCATCGAGGACCGCCAGCTCGAGGCCGTGCCGCACCGGCTGATTGTTGATGAAGGCCGCCTGGGCGACGTGGTTGCGTGTCTGGAGCGTGCTTCCGGCTGGAGTATTTGAGTATGATGCAACCGGTTATTCGATGAGCACGGCGAGGTGCCGCGAGCATGGCAGAAATCAATCACCGCGTGGGTATAGCCGGCAGTGCGCAGGCCGTCTACGCAGCCCTGACCACCGATGCGGGCCTGTGCGGCTGGTGGACGCATGATACCCGCGGTGCGGGTGCACCCGGTTCCATTATCCACTTCCGTTTCAATGGCGGCGGTCCTGATTTCGAAGTGGTCGAACTGCAGCCCGGGCGGCGCGTGCGCTGGCGCTACGCCGGTAACGAGCCGGAGGCATGGGAGGGTACCGAGGTGCTGTTCGAGCTGGAGCCGGCGAAAGACCAGGTCTTTGTCCGCTTCAGTCATTCGGGCTGGCCGGCTGCCACGGACTTCCTGGCGCATTGCAGCACCAAGTGGGCGGTATTCCTGCTCAGTCTGAAGGACATGATCGAAACCGGTGAAGGCCGGCCGTTTCCCGACGATATCCATATCGACCATAGCGAGTAATCGCCCGGGACTTGTCAGAATTCTGCGTGCGCAATCAGGTGCACAACCGGAGGTAATATGCGCAAAGCAAGCGGTTGGCTGGTGCTGTTATTCACTGTCAGCCTGTGGGGTTGTGCGGTTATGCCGTCGCCAACCGCACAGGTGACTGCCCCGGACAGTGCATCGATTGAGGATCTGCCGAAAGGGGAAGGGTGGTGGTATGCACGGTTTCACATTGCCCGGCCGGAGGGTGAGCCGACGCGCTGGCATATCGACACCCTGCTGGCCGGCGAGGTCATCGCGCCGGTGTTCGATCGCCACTACGGGGACATCCTGATCTGGCGTATACACCGGCGTGCGCCGCAGGATGAATACGGCCATGTCTTCAGTTTTATTTTTTACTCGACTGCCGCCGGGGCGCAGCGTATCTACAACGATATCGAAAACAGTCCGGCGCTCGCGCAGCTCCGCCAGGACGGCGTGGTGACCCGGGTCGGCTTCGATGATGTCGGCAGTCTGGAGCGGCCGGACATCGAAGACACCAGCGACGCAAACTGGTTGCCGGTTGTGCAGCAGACATGGCCGGCCCTCATCATGGGGGCAAGCCGGATGTGGCTGGACATGGTGACGGTGCTGGCGGCGAGGCAGCCGCAGGAGACCGCACTGGACGAGCGCTACCGGGCGGTGCAGGAGGAAATCAGCCGCATCTGGGCGGAACAGGGTCAGCATGCCGTGCTGCATCACCTGAGTGCGATTTACGGCTACAAACCGTTGTTGATCCGTTACTGAGGCAGTCTCGTG
>CAMYKJ010000288.1 GCA_947258945.1 uncultured Ectothiorhodospiraceae bacterium | reverse complement strand
GGGAACCAACATGATGATGATATGAAACTTGAAAACCCATTAAAACTTTTCTGCATGCTTTGCAGCATTTTTATCGCGCAATCAGCAATTGCCGACGACCTGCTTTCGGTTTACCGCCAGGCACTGGAATCCGACCCGACGTTCAGGGCGGCCGACGCAGCCTACCTGGCCGCCCTTGAAATCCGTCCGCAAAGCCTGGCCGTTCTGTTGCCGGACCTGTCGGTCACCGGCAGTTATTCGCGCGACCGCTTCGATCCGCGCAATAGCGACCCGGCCACCTATGCGACCAACCAGATATACGCCCTCGGTCTGCGCCAGCCGATATTCCGCCGCGACCGCTTCATCCAGCTGGAGCAGGCCGACAGCCGCGTCGCACAGGCCGATGCCGAGTATGTCGCTGCACGGCAGGACCTGATCATCCGCGTGGCGACGGCCTATTTCCTGCTGCTGGGGACTCATGACAACCTGACCTTCGTGCGTGCCGACAAGCTGGCACTGACCCGCACCCTGGACCAGGCACAGCAGCGCTTCGAGGTCGGGCTGGCGGCCATCACCGACTCACTGAAGGCGCAGGCCGCCTACGACATCGCCGTCAGTGACGAGATCACCGCCGAGCAGCTGCTGGCCGATGCGCGCGAGGCCCTGCGCGAGCTGACCGGCACCCTGCCCGAGCAGCCGGAAATTCTGCAGCCCGATATCCCGCTGCTCGCGCCCGAACCGGCCAGGGAAGAGAACTGGGTTGCGGCCGCCAGTGTCGGCCTGGAACTGAACCTGCCGATCTACCAGGGCGGGCTTGTCACCTCGCAGACCCGCCAGTCACGCTATCTTTACAACCAGGCCATGGAGGAGCAGGCGAAACAGCAGCGTGCCATCGAACGCCAGATACGCGACAACTACCGCGGCGTTATCAGCGGTATCAGCCGGGTCAATGCCCTGCAGCGCGCCATTCAGTCGAACGAAAAGGCCTATGAGGCGGCAGAGTCCGGGTTTGAAGTCGGCACGCGCGATATTATCGATGTACTCGATGCCCAGCGGGAACTGCTGCGCGCACGGCGTGACCATGCGCGGTCTCGCTATGATTACCTGCTGGACACCCTGCGCCTCAGGCAGGCCGCCGGCATCCTCGAGGAAGCCGACCTGGTGCAGATCAACGAGTGGCTGATCGAGAGTAATAAAGCAGGAGCGGACGCTGTCCGCGAATAAAACAATAATTCCATTCGCGCATACCTGCGCTCCTGCAGGTAATTAATTTTATCATTGGTAATTTCGGATGAATGGAAACGGCCTGCCTGACGAATTACCCGGCTATGATGACCCGATCGGGATGCTGCGTGCCTGTCATGAAAAAATCCTCGCGCACTGCGACCTGCTCGAGGGGCTGCTCGACACGCCCGACCAGGATACCGCCACACAGGTGCACCGCTATTTCAGTACCAGCGCACCGCTCCACCATCGTGACGAGGAAGAAGACCTGTTCCCGCGCATCAACCGGCAGTCGCTGAAGATCGCCGAGCTGGTGCACAACCTGAAAAATGAACACCGGGAACTGGACAGCCTGTGGGACAGGATCGCGGCCGACCTGAAATCACTGCCGCAAGCGGGCTTCAGCGAAGATTTCCTGGTTGCGGCGCGCGAGTTCTGCCGGATTAACCGCACGCATGTCACAGTGGAGAACATGGAACTGCTGCCGATGGCCACGGGTATCCTGAGCCATGAGGAGCTCGGCGCCGTCGGTGAAAGCATGGCCGCACGCCGCGGTGTGCACTATTCAGCACTGTAGTAGGGGTCAGAGCACATTTTTTCCTTATATTCCGGCTCAGGAAAACAACCTGGCCACTTGAAGGAATATAAGGAAAAAATGTGCTCTGACCCCGATTACGCGTTATCAATTTCCTTCAATTGTTCCTCTATCATCCCCATCACTGTCTGTAGCGCACCCCGGTTCCGCTCGACCGCCAGCCGGCCCCGCTCGCCGATTTCATGTCGCAGGCTGGCATCTCGCAGCAGCTGGATAGCGGCCCTGGCGAGCCTGGCCGGGCTGTCCACCTGCTCGCAGGCGCCCGCACTGACCAGCAAGCGGTTAATCTCGGTGAAATTGAAGGTATGCGGGCCGGTCAGGACCGGCATGCCGATGGCGGCCGGTTCCAGCAGGTTATGCCCGCCATGGCGGACCAGGCTGCCACCCACGAATGCCACGTCGGAGGCCGCATAAAACTGCAGCAGTTCCCCCATCGAGTCACCGACAAACACGTGCGTGTCGGCGGTACATGGATTTCGCTCGCTGCGCATGACGACCGTCAGCCCTTGGTTCCTGCACAGATCGGCGACGCTGTCGAAACGCTCGGGATGACGCGGCACGAGCACCAGCAGGCAATTCTCCAGTTCCCTGCGCACTTCCCGGAACGCATCCAGCAGTAACGTATCCTCGCCCTCGTGGGTACTGGCGGCAATCAGCACCGGCCGATCGACGCCCCAGTCACGCCGCAGTACCTGGGCCCGCTCGACCAGGCTCGGCGGTATGCGTTGTT
>CAMYKJ010000287.1 GCA_947258945.1 uncultured Ectothiorhodospiraceae bacterium | reverse complement strand
CGCATCAGCGAATCTTCAGGGTTGCCAGGCCGACCAGCACCAGGATCACGGTGATGATCCAGAAACGCACGATGACGCGCGGCTCCGGCCAGCCCTTCATTTCGAAATGGTGATGCAGCGGGGCCATGTGGAAAATGCGCCGGCCGGTCAGCTTGTAGGATGCCACCTGCAGGATCACCGACACCGTCTCCATGACGAACACGCCGGCCATCACCATGAAAACCAGTTCCTGGCGGACCAGTACCGCCACGATGCCCAGCGCCGCACCCAGCGCAAGCGCACCGACATCACCCATAAACACCATCGCGGGATAGGCGTTGAACCACAGGAACCCCAGCCCGGCGCCGACCAGTGCGCCGCAGAACACGACAATTTCGGCGGCATCGCGGATATACGGAATGCCCAGATAGACGGCGAACTTGACGTTGCCGGTGGTGTAGGCGAACACCATCAGCGCACCGGCGATCAGTACCGTTGGCAGGATCGCCAGGCCGTCGAGGCCGTCGGTCAGGTTGACCGCGTTACTGGAACCGACGATCACGAACCAGGCGACCACCACGTAGAACCAGCCGAGGTCGATGGCGATGTCCTTGAAAAACGGCACGATCAGCGCCGTCTCCGCCGGCGTGGTGGATGACAGGTAGAGAAAGATGGTGACACTCAATGCAATTGCGGATTGCCAGATCAGCTTGCTGGTGGCGGAAATACCGGTCGAATTTTTCAGCACCAGCTTGCGGTAGTCGTCGACCCAGCCGATCATGCCGAAGGACAGGGTCACGAACAGTACGACCCACACGTAACGGTTGCCCAGGTCCGCCCATAACAGGGTCGACACGGCAACCGCGACCAGGATCAGCGCCCCGCCCATGGTTGGCGTGCCGGCCTTGACCCCCAGCGACGTCAGCACGCCGAGAATGGCGCGCAGCGTCAGGTACTGGAAAACGTTGAAGCCACTGTAGTACTGGCTCAGGTACTCGGTCAGATAAAGCAGCATGTCAGGCTCCCCCTCCGGACAACAGTGCTTCAACCACACGCTCCATGCGCATGCGTCGTGATCCTTTCACCAGGATATGCAGCGGGCCCTGCAGGTCTTCGCGCAATGCATCCAGCAGCACGTCCTGCGAGCTGAAGGACATGGCCCGGTCACCGAAACCGTCGGCGGCCGCGCTCGCAAGATCGCCGAGTGCGAACAAACGGTCGACCCCGGCCTCCCGTGCACTGCGCCCGGCATGCGTATGCAGTGCTGCGGAGGTGTCACCGAGCTCACCCATGTCACCCAGCACCAGCCAGGTGGTCCCGCCCGACAGGGTCAGCACATCCAGTGCCACCTGCAGCGAGCCGGGATTCGCATTGTAGGTATCGTCGATCACGGTGATCCCGCCGGGCAGGTGATGGGTATCGAAACGGCCCGCGACCGGCACCAGGCCGGCGAGCCCGCTACTGATGCTGTCCAGGTCCGCACCCGCCGCCTGTGCCGCAGCTGCAGCGGCCAGTGCATTCATGACGTTGTGTTTACCCGGCAGCGGCAGGCGGAACTGCGCAACCCCCCGCGGTGTGTGCAGGGTGACATCACTGCCGTCTGCATCGCCTGTCCATTCGGCCGTTACCGCGCAGTCCGCATCGAGCCCGAACTCAACGACGGTGCAATGCGCCGCCTGCTTCCGCCAGAGCGGCGCAAACTCATCATCGGCATTGATGACCGCCACGCCGTCACTGTCCAGGCGTGCAAACAGCTCGCCCTTGGCGCGCGCCACCCCGGCGATATCACCGAAACCCTCGAGATGTGCGGGACCGGCGTTGGTCACCACCGCGATGGTCGGCTGCGCGATGCCGGCGAGGTAATCGATTTCCCCGGGATGATTTGCGCCCATTTCAAGAATGGCGAAGCGGTCGTCGGCGCCCAGGCGGGCCAGCGTCAGCGGCAGGCCGATGTCGTTATTCAGGTTGCCCTGCGTGGACAGCGTACGTCCACACCGGGCGAGAATGGCGGCCAGCATGGCGCGCACCGTGGTCTTGCCGTTGCTGCCGGTGATGCCGATGACCGGCAGCTCGAAGCGGCGACGCCAGTCCGCCGACAGGCGGCCCAGCGCAAGTCGTGTATCGTCGACGGTAATGCGCGGCAGCGAGGTAGCGCAGGGCTTGCTGACCGCCGCCGCGGCCGCACCCCGTTCACGGGCTGCCTCGACATAGGCATGACCGTCGAAATTCGGCCCCTGCAGCGCAAAATACAGTACACCCGCAGACAGTGTCCGGGTGTCGGTACTGATGCCGGTAAAGGCCACATCACCACCGGCCAGCTGACCGTCAAGCACGCCCGCGGCTTCCGAAAGTTGCATGGCCATCATTGCGTCCATTCCCGCGTCAGCGCCATCACGCGCTCGCGATCGCTGAACGGCACTGCACGGTTGCCGACCAGCTGCACCGTCTCGTGCCCCTTGCCGGCTACCAGCACGATGTCATCCGCGCCTGCCTCGCGCATCGCCCAGCCGATGGCCTGTCCGCGGTCGTGTTCGATATGCAGCTTGTTCGGCTGGCGGACGCCCGAGCAGATATCCTCGATGATCTGCTGCGGATCCTCGGTGCGTGGATTGTCATCGGTCAGCACCACGTGGTCCGCATGACGTTCGGCCATGGCACCCATCTGCGCGCGCTTGCCGCGGTCACGATCGCCGCC
>CAMYKJ010000286.1:1878-3486 GCA_947258945.1 uncultured Ectothiorhodospiraceae bacterium | reverse complement strand
CGGGGTATTCGAGTCCCTGCGCAACCTCAAGGAACAGATCGAGCGCGAGGTCGAGCGCAAGGGGATGCAGGACAACATCAAGCTGGGCCCCGGCGGCATCCGCGAGATCGAGTTTATCGCGCAGGCCTTCCAGCTGGTGCGCGGCGGCCGCGAAGCGACCCTGCAGCAGCGCGGTGTGCTGAATGTACTGGATGCGCTGGCGGTACTCGGTTACCTGCCGGCGGTAGTGGCGGTCCGGCTGGCCGGCGCCTATGTGTTTCTGCGCCAGACGGAGAACCGCCTGCAGGCCTTCGATGACCAGCAGGTACACGAACTGCCCGAGGACGATACCGGTCGCGCGCGGCTTGCCTTCACCATGGGATTCGACGACTGGGAACAGTTCGCCGCTGAATTGCACCGGCACCGTACACTGGTGCAGGAGCAGTTCGAGCAGGTATTCGCCGGCCCGCAGGAGCCGGTTGAGCAGGCGCCGCAGGGCCATGACATGGGCGATGTCTGGCGCGGCGTGACCGAGGCGGGCGATGCGGTTGCCGTACTCGAGACTGCGGGTTATGCGGATGCGGACAGCGCAGTGCGCTGGCTGGAGCAGTTCCGCAACGGTCCGGTCACGCGCTTCCTCGGCGAGCGCGGCCGGCAGCGGCTGGACGAATTGATGCCCATGGTGCTGCAGGGCGTCGCCGGTACCGACCGTCCGCACGAAGTGCTGCGGCGCGTGGGTGATCTGCTGGAGGCAATTTCGGGACGGACTACCTACCTGACACTGCTGGTCGAGAATCCGATGGCGCTGTCGCAACTGATCGAGTTGTGCGCCGCGAGTGTGTGGGTGGCCGGGCAGCTTTCGCAGCACCCGATCCTGCTGGACGAGTTGCTGGATCCGCGCAGCCTCTACAATCCACTGGACCGGGCAGGTTTGCAGGGTGTCTTGCAGGTACGCATGGCCGGCGTACCGGCGGATGATCTCGAGCAGCAGATGGATCGCCTGCGCCGCTTCCAGCAGGCTGCAGCACTGCACGTGGCCGCGGCGGACATTGTCACCGGCCTGCCGGTACCCAGGGTCGGTGATCACCTGACCTGGATTGCGGAGACGGTGCTGGAGACGACCGTGCAGCTGGCCTGGAACCATCTGGTCACACGGCACGGCCGGCCGGGTTACCTGCTGCACGGCAAGTTGCGCGAGGCCGGTATGGCCATCGTTGGCTATGGCAAGCTGGGCGGTCTCGAGCTCGGCTACGGGTCGGATCTGGATATCGTCTTTTTGCATGACAGTACCGGTAACGAGCAGCACACGGCCGGGCCGCAGGTGATCGACAACGGCGAGTTCTTTACCCGGCTCAGCCAGCGCATCATCCATATCCTGAACACATTCACGGCGGCGGGTATCCTGTACGAGGTCGACATGCGGCTGCGGCCGAACGGCAACTCCGGCATGCTGGTGAGCAGTATGGAAGCGTTTGCCGAATACCAGCGCCGCAGTGCCTGGACCTGGGAAAACCAGGCGCTGATACGGGCGCGGATCGTGGTCGGTGACGAGGAGATCACACGCCAGTTCGAGCGTATTCGCTCGGGCGTACTGGCGCGACCGCGTGAAGCGGCACAGCTGAAAGAGGA
>CAMYKJ010000286.1:0-1800 GCA_947258945.1 uncultured Ectothiorhodospiraceae bacterium | reverse complement strand
GACAATCTGCGGCTGCTCGAGGTGCTGGCGGCCGAGGGCCTGTTGCCGGCCGACGAGGTCGAGGTCCTGTCTGCCGCCTATTGCGCGATCAGGCAGCGAATCAATCACCGGGTCCTGCAGGATGAGTCGTCGGTGGTCGATGACAGTGTGCTGGCCGATGAACGCAAGGCGGTGACGGCAATCTGGGAGCGGTTGATGGGCGGGTTGTAGGGCAAAATCGGGGACAGACCACGTTTATTCCGCCGTGATAAATCTCCCTCTCGACAGGGTGAAAAAGCGGAGAAAAAATCGTGGCCTGTCCCCGATTTACGGTGCGTGAAACGCACCCTACATGTAAACGGGTAGGGTGCACTTTGTGCACCGTTTCGGATGCGAAAAATGCACCGTATATTTGTAGTACATAGCAGTGGAGAATACGAGTATGTCAATGGCGGATCAGGACGGTGTCATCTGGATGGACGGGGAGCTGGTTCCCTGGCGCGAGGCAAAGGTCCATGTACTGACGCACACGCTGCATTACGGCATGGGCGTGTTCGAGGGCGTGCGCGCCTACAAGGCGGAACAGGGTACGGCGATCTTCCGCCTGCCGGAACACACGCGTCGTCTGTACGGTTCCGCCCATATCATGAACATGCCGGTTCCCTGGGAGGCCGCCGAGATCAGCGAGGTGCACAAGACGGTGGTGCGCGAGAACGGGCTCGAGTCGGCCTATATCCGCCCGATGTTTTTCTATGGCGCCGAGGGGATGGGCCTGCGTGCGGACAATCTCCGGGTGCACGGTATCGTGGCGGCCTGGGAGTGGGGTGCCTACCTGGGTGCAGAGAACATGGAGAAGGGGATCCGCATCAAGACCTCTTCATTCACGCGGCATCACGTGAACATCACCATGTGCAAGGCCAAGGCCAACGGTCACTACATCAATTCCATGCTCGCACTCAACGAGGCGCTGACCAATGGCTATGACGAGGCAATGCTGCTGGATGTGGACGGTTTCGTGGCCGAGGGCAGCGGCGAGAATATCTTTATCGTGCGTGACGGCGTGATCTATACGCCGGACCTGACCTCGGCGCTGGAAGGCATCACGCGGGACACCATCGCAAGGCTGGCCGCCGATATCGGCCTGGAGCTGCGTGAAAAGCGCATCACGCGCGACGAGGTGTACCTGGCCGAGGAGGCCTTTTTCACCGGTACTGCCGCCGAAGTGACACCGATTCGCGAAGTGGACAACCGGGCGATTGGCAACGGCACCCGTGGTCCGGTGACCGAGCAGCTGCAGTCAATGTATTTCGATGCGGTGCATGGCCGCCTGGATAAATACACCGACTGGTTGACGGTTGTCTAGGCTGGCGGTTGTAGGAGTGGACGTTGTCCGCGAACAAATCTGCCATGGCTATTCGCGCATTCCTGCGCTCCTACACCATCGTGCATTTATGAGGGCGCCTGGCAGGCGCGATTGAATCACTCCATCATCTGTGCATTGTGCAGGCCCCAGTAGGCGCCGCCCCGATCGAGCAATTCGCGGTGTGAACCGCTTTCGATGATGTGTCCATCCTCCAGCACCACGATGCGGCCGGCATGCTCGATGGTGGACAGGCGGTGCGCGATGATGATTGACGTGCGGCCTGCCATGAGTGTATTCAGGGCGTCGTGAACATGCCGCTCTGATTCCGTGTCCAGGGCCGAGGTCGCTTCGTCCAGGATCAGAATCGGGGCATTTTTCAGCAGTGCACGTGCGATGGCCAGCCGCTGACGCTGCCCGCCCGAGAGGCGTGCACCGTTTTCGCCGACCAGTGTCTCCAG
>CAMYKJ010000285.1 GCA_947258945.1 uncultured Ectothiorhodospiraceae bacterium | reverse complement strand
CCCAGGGACCGCAGGTAATCGCCGGACTCCGGCTTGCGACTCATCGCCACCACCTCGTGCCCGTGGCCGGACAGCAGGTCAATCGCGATACTGCCGACACCGCCGCTTGCGCCGGTCACGATCACCGGCCCCTGCCCGGCCTGCAGCCCGTTTTGCTCGAGACGGTCGATCGCCAGCGCCGCGGTAAAGCCGGCCGTGCCCAGCGCCATGGCATCGAACAGCGACAGACCGGCCGGCAACGGCACCACCCAGTCCGCCGG
The DNA here is from genome assembly GCA_947258945.1 of uncultured Ectothiorhodospiraceae bacterium. Classification (GTDB taxonomy): domain Bacteria; phylum Pseudomonadota; class Gammaproteobacteria; order UBA9214; family UBA9214; genus UBA9214. The sequence continues at coordinate 4,835 of CAMYKJ010000285.1, read as the reverse complement.
TACGCGCACGATTTCGGCAAAACCGCCGTCATGGCTTTCACCCAGGCCGCACCCGGTCACCAGCACTTCAGTGCCCGGCGTGAAGCGTGCGTCGACCGACTCAAGCACCGTGCCGGCCACGTCCACACCGGCAACCAGCGGGAAGCGGCGGAGGATTTTTCCGCGCGCAGCGCCCGCCAGCGCATCCTTGTAGTTCACGCTGGAATAGCGCGCCTCGATCAGCACCTCGCCGGCAGACAGCTGGTCCAGCATGATCTCTTCCAGGCCGCCGGGCGAGCCTGCATGCACGCGCAAGGCACGAAACCTGTTCATGGGCCGGCGGCAGCCTGCCAGTCCAGGAAACCCTCATGCGCAAAGGGCAATTCACCACGCTCACCGGCCAGATAAATCATCCCGCCCAGGCTGTAACGCAGCCGCATCTGACCGGGTTCCGCCTCCGGCAAGCGGCCGGGCACAGTGACATCAAACACGGCCACGCCGCGCGCCGGCACATCCACCGACTGCCGGCTGATGCCCCAGGCGAACTCCACGCCACTGAGTTCCACTCGATAGCGCAGCCCGGTAACCGGCATGGCGGCATCGGTCCGGTTCTCCAGATTAAGCTGCAATATGACCTGTTCGGTCTGTGCCATCGACTCGACACTGTCGAGGGTGACGAGCGGAGATTGAGTATTATCGGGTGTGGCTGCACAGGCGCACAGCAGTGTGACCACCGGCAGCAGCGATAGTGACCTGTAAAGACCGGCGCTCAGTCCGGCATCTCCTCGCCCCTGCAAACCGGCCCATAGGGTGTATCGCGGTGCAGGCCATGGTAGTGCATGCGGTAATGAACGAAGCGTGCCCGGTCATCGAAATGCATGAACGGATTGCCGTCGATCTGCTCCTGCATGGTGGAGGTGGTCTTTTCAGCATAGTTATGCCCGGGCCGAATCACGGTGCTCCCGCAGCCGAACACGAACAGTGTGTCACCGGTAATCAGTTCATTGCCGACGTGATAACAGGCCGAACCCGGCGTGTGCCCCGGCGTATGCAGGGTAGTGATGTCCGTCTCTCCCACCCGGATCACTTCACCGCCGTGATGCAGGGTCGGCAGGTCGAGGCCCTGTCCCCAGAACTCCGCCTCCGGCTTCAGCAGGTGCAACTGTGCATCGGTCTGGTCCAGCACTGCACTGATCCCGTTGATATGATCATGATGACTGTGGGTCAGCAGGATATCGGTAATCTTCATACCGTGCTGCGCGGCACGCGCCATGACGGCAGGCACATCCCAGGCCGGATCAACCACGGCGGCGCGGTCGCTGGCATGGTCGTGCACCAGGTAGACGAAGTTCTCCATCGGGCCCAGTTCCAGGGCATGGATGGTGCAAGGTGCCACGTCAGGCATGGGTATGGTAACGGCTTGTTATGACCATATACGGTATTATGGTCGATTCATTCACATGATTCCACGCAGGGAGCACGCCGTGCCCGCCGACAAACTTATTCTGTTGCCGGCCGATCCACACGTCGGCGCTGATGATTGCAGCGACCTTGCGGCATGCCTGCAGAACATCGGGCTGATCGGTGGACAAACGGCACATGCCAGCGGCCTGTTTTATCCGACCGGAGACCGGTTCCTGCAGCTGGTCAGCTTCCTCGGCTGTTCGCCGTCAATCGAACTGGAACCGCCGCGTAACAGGGCTGAACTCGATCAGGCGGTTGCGAACGGCCGCTTTTGTCATATCGTGCTGGTCTGCGAGACGACGCTGCAATTTCGCGCAGACCGGCAGACCCGTCCACCACGCTGCCCGCATTGCGGCCACCCCGTACCGGACTGGCAGGCGCACATCCGTACCTGGCAGGACAATCCGGCAGAGAGTCACTGGACGTGCACGGTCTGCGGCGAAACGGGCGAACTGACCGACTGGGTATTTCGCAAGACTGCCGGATTTGGCAAAGTTTTTCTTGAAATCAGGGGGATATATCCATCAGAGGCCGTTCCCGGCGAAGCGCTGCTGGCGGCCCTGGCAGAGCACACGGGCGGCACCTGGCGTTATATGTATATAAAGGAGTGACCCCCCCGCCATGCGTCTATGCGACAATACCCACACATTTCGACCGACAGACATGCCGATGAGCGAACCAACCAAGTTGAACAAGGAAGAACGTATCCTGCGCGTCATGAAGCGGGTACTGACCGACGTCGCCAAGGACACCTATACCAGGCCGGGCCACCGTCATCCGCTCAGCGATGCAACGGTCGACGGTATCCGCAAGTGCCTGGCACTGATCAGCGCACGCGAAACCGAGCTCAACGAGGCGGCCGGCCGGCCGATGGATGCACGCCCGCGGTTTGTCGACGAGCCGCCGTCGTCCGTCGTCGTCCAGCTGGATGTCCCCGGCAAAAAGGATCCGGACTAGATTCACCGGCCGGCGATTCCCGCCACACCACCCCTGCATCCCCCCCGCCGCACCGCGGCAGCCTTGGGCACGGCACAATTACATCCAGGAGAATCAGTAATTACCCCATATAAAACAGAAAGTTGTCGAGGCCATCGGGAATGCCTGCCATGGAGCAAGGGACTGACAAAAATCATGGTCGCCACCATGCTCAACAGGCATGGCCGCGACGCCCCGGTATTTCCCGAATAAAACACGCCCTGCGTTGCCTGTCGGTGCTGCCGGGATTGCTGCTTGCGCACCCCTCGACCGGGCTGGCCGCGACCCTGCCGGACGATCTGACCAACATGGGCCTCGAGGCACTGATGAATATCGAGGTCACGTCCGTTGCGAAGAAACCGCAGAAAAAGTCGGAGGCGGCAGCCGCGGTTTTCGTCATCACCAATAAAGATCTGCGTCGCTGGGGCGTCACCAACATCCCGGACGCCCTGCGTCGTGTCCCCGGCCTGCAGGTCGCACGCATCGATGCCAACAAGTGGGCAATCACCTCCCGCGGCTTCAACAGCCGATTTGCCAACAAGCTGCTGGTCCTGATCGACGGGCGGACAGTCTATACCCCGCTGTTTGCAGGCGTTTACTGGGACGCCAATCTCGTCATGCTGGAGGATGTCGAGCAGATCGAGATCATCCGCGGCCCCGGCGGTACGCTGTGGGGTGCCAACGCCGTCAACGGTGTAATCAACATCATCACCAAGTCTGCCGGGAACACGCAGGGCACACTGGTTTCCGCAGCGGCCGGCAACGAACTGGAACGACTGGTCAATGTACGCCATGGCGGGACGACCGATTCCGGATCACATTACCGCATCTATGCCATGTCCCGCGCGGATGACAGTGGCTTCGCTGTCCAAGGCGCACATGACGACTCTGAAATTGCCCAGGCCGGCTTCCGCACTGACTGGAGCAAAGGCGACACGGACAGCCACACACTGCAGGGCGACTACTACCGCGGGACAGCCGGGCAGGAGCTGCTGATCGCCCCGTCCGCACCGGCCACGATTACAGATGACGCCGATACCGAGGGCGGCAACCTGCTCTACCGGTGGACACACCGGTCCGGCAACCGGTCGGATATCACCTTGCAGGCCTATGTCGACTATGTCAGTCGTGACAGCGCCGTCCTGTACGAGGACCGCTATACCCTCGACCTGGAGCTGCAGCACCACTTCGCCTGGAACGATCGCCATGATGTCGTATGGGGACTGAATTACCGCAGTATCGACGATGACACCAAGGCCACGCAGATTTTCAGCCTGGCGCCAGCCGATCGGCGGGTCGACCTGGTCACGGGATTCATCCAGGACGAAATCGGCCTGTTCAGCGAACATGCAAAACTCACCCTCGGCACCAAGCTGGAGCACAACGACTTCACCGGCTTCGAGGTCCAGCCGAATATCCGCCTGGCGTGGCTGACGGACTCCGGCAACACTGTCTGGGGTGCGGTATCACGCGCAGTGCGCACACCCGCACGCGGCGAACATGATGTCAGCCTGACGGTGCTACCCCCGCCGAGCCCACCCGGTCTGCCGCCGCTCACCATCAACGGCAACAGCGGGTACGACACGGAGAAACTGGTCGCCTGGGAGATCGGCCTGCGCCGCGCACTTGCGGATTCGGTCACGCTCGACGCAACGGCTTTCTACAACCGCTACGACGAACTGAGGACCATCGAAATCACATCCATGCCGCCGGGGCCGTTCACGGCGGTCTTCGACAACAACATGGAAGGCAATACCCAGGGTCTTGAAATCGATGTGCACTGGCAGGCCAGGCCATGGCTTGAAATCGATGTGCACTGGCAGGCCAGGCCATGGCTCTCGGTCAACGCCAACTACACGCGACTGGAGATCGATCTCGATCTCGTCAACGGCAGCATGGATACGAACTCGCTCGGTGCAGAGCATGCATCGCCCGAACACCAGGCCAACCTGTGGATTGCCGCCGACCTGGACAACGATGTCCACCTGGATGCAGGGCTGCGTTATGTCGACAGCCTGCAAAATCCCGGCTTCGCGAAAACCGGTGGTTACCTGGCATTCGATGCACGCCTCGCCTGGACGCCGGCACCCGGAATCGAGCTCTCCCTGGTCGGACAGAACCTGTTCGACAACCATCATCCGGAGTTCAATCCCGACTTTATCATCTCGACACCGACGGAAGTCGAACGCAGCGTCCATGGAACGGTGAGCTGGACGTTCCGCTAATGACTGCATCGCTGCACCCGCCGGCAAAACGCGCGAGGCTTCCCGCCCTTGCCGTGCTGCTGGCATGGCTCCTGTCCTACCCGGCAGTGGCAGCCGCGGAAGAAGTGATCACGGAATACCAGGTAAAAGCGGCATTCCTGTATAACTTCTCGCACTTCGTCAGCTGGCCGGCATCGCCCGAAAACACGTTCA
>CAMYKJ010000284.1 GCA_947258945.1 uncultured Ectothiorhodospiraceae bacterium | reverse complement strand
ATTTTTCCGTCACATGACACCCTCGGCACGCCGTGCCGCCCAGAAGTTCTTGCTGTCGACCGGCTCGCCGTGCATGAGGGCGCTGCGCAACCGGCGGGTTTTCTCCACCATCCGCCAGGTCGAGCGATTGTTGTTGTAGGCCGAAACGTCGCGCAAATCGACCCACAGCACCTCGTGCGACTCGTCGTTACCGGGCACCGGCAGCCGATTGTCGATCTGGACCAGGAACCGCAAATCGATATGCTCGTGCCAGGTATCGTGCTGACTGGCCGGTATGGTGTGTATGTCGACATCGAAAACCTCATCGGACAATAATTTGACCTGGTCCGGGTCCAGGCCGGTTTCTTCAGAGGTTTCGCGCAGCGCCACCCGCAGGATATCGGCATCGCCGTCGGCATGCCCGCCGGGCTGGAACCACTGGTCCTGCTTGACGTGATGCATGATCAGCGCCTGGCTGAAATCCGGACTCACCACCCAGGCCGAGCCGGTAACATGCGCCGGCAGGTGTTCGCGGTCGAACACATCAGTGTTGGCCTCGACGAAGGCACGCGCACGCGCCACAAAGCTGGCCTCATCCATGAAACGCGTATCATGCCGGGTGAGCAGTCTGAGCAGTTCCTGTCGATGCATGATCAGGTTGCGGACGGGTTGTAAATAGCGTTGATGGCTGCCGCCGCAGCCTCTTCCACGTCGGCCTCGCGACCGGAAATGGTGAGGCGGCCATGAGCACCAACGGCCCGCACATCGATCAGTGTGATATTCGCAGCCTTCTCCGCCTGGTTGGCGGCATAGATGATGTAACCAGCCGGCGCACACTCCAGGATAAACATGCTCTCGCCCGGCAGGATCATGGAACCACCGCGGTGCTGGCGGTTGATAAGCACACAATGGTCGGCCGTCATGCCGCGAATGATCTCCTGCCACTCAATCTTGCACTCCTGCCGGTCCGACACCTCGGCGCCCAGGTTGAACAGCAGGATTCGCCCCGCCTCGCGCACATCGCTCTGGTCGCGGTGATTGACGACCATGGAACCGAAGGCACGCTCAACCACCTGTTGCGTAAGACTGACACGGGTCGCCTTGAGCGCGATGTCGGTGAACATGTGGATGGCCATACCCGGGGAGACCTCCATCCACAGGCAGGCATCGCCGGGTACCGGCGGAAATCCCTGCGATACCGATGCCATGTACTCCGCAAGCTGGGGTTGCAGGGAATCGATGTAGACGTAGGTTCTGAGTTTAACCTGGGTATCCACAGTATCATTTGGCCTTGACTGTATGCGTTGTCGAGCATGTACCGTTCACCATTTCAGGCGGGCACTGCGAGATCCCGTCGATAGCGGGCGCGGGACAGGTTCCTCCGCCAGAAGCTTAGGCAAAGCAATACTTCGATACAAATAAATAAAATCATAATGAAAGATAGATGAATATCTATATGAGCCGGCAGGGGGCCGCCCGGATCATGACGGCGGATGCCGCACGAGGAATGCTCAGCTATGGTGGAATGGCACGATCTCGGCCTGGCCCTGCTGCCCCGGCTCGGCACGTGCGTGCTTTTCGAAGGTGTCCAGCGCCGGTGGGAATTCGCTCATCAGGCGGGCGTGCAGGTCGCGGATGTTTTCATGAAAATAAATGATCTCCACCGGTATCGGGGCGGTGAGGGAGTCGCGCTGCCCGCCTTTGGACAGATCCCACGCCAGCATGATCAGGCGTCCCCCTCGCCCGTCACGCACGGCGTAGTTCAGGCTGTCCACGAACACGACCTCTCGCCCGTCACGCACGGCGTAGTTCAGGCTGTCCACGAACACGACCTCGTCCCGGGTGATGACGGCGAGCAGCTGCATGCTGCGCACCGGGACGAAGGTGCAATCGGTCACGCTGCAGGCCAGTGCCCGCCGGCAACGATTGAACAGATCGGCCCTGATGCTGCTGGCCTCGCGTTCGATCTCTTCAGGACGGAAAAAGACCTCGGTGTCTATTCTCATATTGACCCGGCCGTCTGGTGTCGTGTCCCGAGTATAGGCGATCGATCAGGATCAGCCATAGCATTAGCGGGTATCATAGCGTCAGGCCCACCCGGAGACCGGTAAATGTCCAAGTATATGCACCCCCCTGACGTTTTGCTGTTGACGGGAACCCACTGCCCCTGGTGCCCGAAGGTGCTGGCGTCGCTGCAGGCATTGCTCGCCGAAGGCGCCATTGCCTCGCTGGAAGCCGTCAATGTCGAGGAGAATCCTGAACTTGCCGCCGAACTGAATATCAGGACGGTGCCCTGGGTGCGTATCGGGCCGTTCGAACTGGAAGGCATGCATTCCACCGCCGAACTGCGTGAATGGGCCAGGCGAGCGGGCTCCGGGGACGGCATGGCGGAGTGGCTGGACCAACTGTTGTCGAGCGGCAATATCGGCAGGGTCGAAAAACAGCTGCGACAGGAGCCAGCGACCCTGGGTATCCTGCTCACCCTGTTCAGTCAATCAGGGACAGGCCTGAATACGCGCATCGGCATCAGTGCCATCATCGAGGACCTGGAAAGAACGGAACTGCTGCAATCGCAGTCAGACCGACTGGCGGAATTGCTATATCACCAGGACGCCCATATACGCGGCGACGCCTGCCATTTCCTGTCGCTCACCGGCCTGCCGCAGGCAAAGGCGCTGATCGAGCCATTGCTCAATGACCCCGAGCCGGATGTTCGCCGCATTGCGCTGGAAAGCCTGAAAGACTTCCAGCAATCAATACTGCATTGATAGCCCGGTCGGTGCAGCCAATCGCGCAGAAACCAGGTATCCGTGACTGTTCCAGGCTAGTTCAGCCCGCACATACCGCCACCGCAGGGGCCGCCGCCACAGGGTGGAACGGTATCCTTCATGCTGCCGCTGCTGACGACATGACCGCCGGTCGCCAGCCGCTCGACCGGGGCCTCCGGTGCCGTCGCCCCGGTGTCGATACCTGCCAGTTCACACAAATCGCCCCAGCTGGTCACGATGTCATTCATGCGGTGATTCACTTCGACGATCCGGTCATTGGCCGGACAGTGGTAGTCATAGGTTGGCATGACAATGCTCCGATAGATTTACATATATGTCTCTAAATTTAATACAAATAAATACCATTCCACAAGGCTCAAAAGCCTCAGCAGGTTACTGCCCCAAACAACGCGCAGAGCAAGAAAAAACCCCTGCAGTCGAATAGACTACAGGGGTTTGGATTAAAAGCCTGGCAGTGACCTACTTTCACATGGGAACTCCCACACTATCATCGGCGCTAAGCAGTTTCACTTATTAAAAGCCTGGCAGTGACCTACTTTCACATGGGAACTCCCACACTATCATCGGCGCTAAGCAGTTTCACTTCCGAGTTCGGGATGGGATCGGGTGGTTCCCACTTGCTAATGCCGCCAGGCAAACAGTTCGGTTCAATGATTAAATCATTGAACCATATTCGGAAAGTCGTAATAAGAAGTATGTTGCCTGTAACCAGTTACAACACCAACTGCTTTGGTGTTATATGGTCAAGCCTCACGGGCAATTAGTACTGGTTAGCTTCACACATTGCTGCGCTTCCACATCCAGCCTATCAACGTCGTAGTCTTCGACGGCCCTTCAGGGGACTCGAAGTCCCGGTGAGATCTCATCTTGAGGGGGGCTTCCCGCTTAGATGCTTTCAGCGGTTATCCCGTCCGTTCATAGCTACCCGGCAATGCCACTGGCGTGACAACCGGAACACCAGGGGAACGTCCACTCCGGTCCTCTCGTACTAGGAGCAGCTCCTCTCAAATCTCAGGCGCCCACGGCAGATAGGGACCGAACTGTCTCACGACGTTCTGAACCCAGCTCGCGTACCACTTTAAATGGCGAACAGCCATACCCTTGGGACCGGCTACAGCCCCAGGATGTGATGAGCCGACATCGAGGTGCCAAACTCC
>CAMYKJ010000283.1 GCA_947258945.1 uncultured Ectothiorhodospiraceae bacterium | reverse complement strand
GATGCCGAGGTCAGCCCGCTGGGCAACCCGGCCATGCCGATGAAGATGCCGTTCGGGCCGAAATGGTTCCAGGACTTTGCGTGGCCGATGCCGAACCTGGTCATGGCCGGTATCCCGGGATTCGAGAAGGTGGCCACCGGCCTGATGAAGAAGACCTTCAGGAACAAGGGCGTGGCCAGTATCGATGAACTGCGCAGTCTGTGCCTGGAAGCGGATGTCAACATGATCGCCTGCCAGATGACCGTGGACGTGTTCGGGTTTGATGCCAGCGAATTCATTCCCGAGGTGACGGACTTCGTCGGCGCAACCTCCTTCCTGCCGGTTGCGCAGAAATCCGACGTTTGCCTGTTTATCTGATGCTATGCCGCCCGTTCGAGGTGGACCGAATCGGGCAGGGTGATCTGCATCTCGATGGGCAGGTGATCCGACAGGGAGAAGTTCAGCGCCTTGACGTGGTCGATCTGCAAGGTGGGTGTGACCAGGATGTGGTCTATGTTGTGCTGCGGCCGCCAGCTCGGGAAGGTCGAAACACCGTGATACGGCTCACTCATCATGGTGCGGTCGATTAAATAATCCATTTCACGGCTTTCCGAGCGGCAATTCATGTCGCCCATCAGCACCACGTGCCGGTACTCGTTGACGATCTCGCTGATATAGTCGATCTGTGACATGCGCGCCCGCTTGCCAAGCGCCAGGTGAACGATCAGTGCCACCAGCGAGTTACGGTGAGTGCCATAGCGGACAAACAGCACGCCACGACCCGGGATGCGGCCGGGCAGGCGGTGCTCGACGATTTCCGCGGGATGAAAACGGCTCAGCACACCGAGACTCTGGCTGGCTATCCTGCCAATACGCCGGTTGGTCTGGTCGGTCCAGAACGGCATGTCCGCCTTGTCGCTGAGGTATTCGGTCAGGTTCACATAGCCACTGCGCAGGCTGCCGGCATCCAGTTCCTGCAGACCGATGATATCGTAACCCCTGACGAGGTGCGCAATCCGGTCAAGGTTGCTGAAGCGCGCCGAATGCGGCAGCACGTGTTTCCAGCTGTGGGTAATGTAGTGGCGGTAACGACCCGTCTTGATGCCTGCCTGAATGTTATAGCTGAGTAGTCGTATGGTCTGGCCCATGTGTGTTTCCGTATCCGCAGGCGTCCGCATGTCCAGGTATTGCTGCCGGGACGCGCTTATGTCGGACATATCAGTGTTCCAAGTTGTTCGGTTAATTTAACGTTCTCCCGGTAATCGACCGGGCAGTCAATGATGCTGACACCGCCATTGGACAGCGCTGCTTCCAGTATAGCCGGCAAATCAGCGGTTCTCTCTACCCGATAGCCGTTTGCGCCGAAAGATTCAGCATATTTAACAAAATCGGGATTGTCGAAGCGCACATTCGAGATACGCTGGTACTGGTTCATCTGTTTCCACTCGATGAGCCCGTAGCTGCTGTCGTTCCATATCAATATAACAATATCGAGACCATAGCGGATCGCCGTCTCGATTTCCTGCGAGTTCATCATGAAGCCCGCATCGCCGGTGACGGCGACGACACGGCGGTCCGGTTCCGCAAGCCTGGCGGCAATGGCGCCCGGCACCGCGATGCCCATGCTGGCGAAACCGTTGGAAATAATGCAGGTATTGGGGTACTCGCAGCGGAACATCCGCGCCAGCGCAGGTCCCAGATGATCTTTTGCGGCTTGACCGGGAACTCCAGGTCGTCGCGATGCTGGTTCATTTCCTCGACCAGCCGTTCGCGCAGCGGGCGGATGTGCTTCCCCTCGTGCGGCCTGGCCAGCCTGGCAATGCGTTCCAGGCTGTGCTTGATGTCGCCGGTCACACCGACGGCCACCGGGTAATGAGCGTCCACCTCGGCCGGCGAGAGGTCGATGTGGATGATGGTACGGTCGCGATCCGGGTGCCACAGATAGGGATGGTATTCAACGAGGTCATAGCCAACACAAATAATCACGTCGGCCTTGTCAAAACCGCAGCTGACATAGTCGGTCGATTGCAGGCCGGCACTGCCCAGTGCGCAACGGTGACGAAACGGAATAATACCCTTGGCCATGAAGGTGTTGGCTACCGGGATATTCAGGCGATCGGCGAAGTCGCACAGCTGTTGTGCGGCGTGCGAACGCACCACACCGTTGCCGGCCAGTATCAACGGACTTTCAGCCTTGCTGATGAGCGCAGCCGCCGCCTCGACCTTGCCGGCGGGCGGTTCCGGATCCGGTGAACTGCTCAACGGCAGTGGCGTAGCTTCGATCTGCATCTCCGCGATGTTCTCGGGAAATTCGATAAAGGTCGCACCGGTCTTTGGCGTCAACGCGACCTTGAAGGCCTTGCG
>CAMYKJ010000282.1 GCA_947258945.1 uncultured Ectothiorhodospiraceae bacterium | reverse complement strand
TGTACATGGAAACGGCCAACGGGGCCCTGACGCCGGAAAAGATCCACCTCTACCTGCAGGAGGCGGGCGGCACACCGGCGCCGGGTGTTGCCGACAGCAATAGCGACAGCGTCATGATCAAGACACCCGGTGCCACCATCACTCCGCGCGGGTCGAACCAGAAGCATTACCTGCAGAACATTCTCGCCAACGATCTCAATTTCGGCATCGGCCCGGCCGGGACCGGCAAGACCTATCTCGCCGTGGCCTGCGCGGTACAGGCGCTGGAACAGGAGAAGGTCAGCCGGCTGGTGCTGGTGCGCCCGGCAGTCGAGGCCGGCGAGCGCCTGGGGTTCCTGCCCGGCGACATGACGCAGAAGGTCGACCCCTACCTGCGGCCACTGTACGACGCCCTGTACGAGATGCTCGGACTGGACCGGGTGGCGCGTCTGATCGAGCGCAACGTCATCGAGGTGGCGCCGCTGGCCTTCATGCGCGGCCGCAGCCTGAACGATGCCTTCATCATCCTCGACGAGGCACAGAACACGACTGTCGAACAGATGAAGATGTTCCTGACCCGCATCGGCTTCGGGTCGACCGCCGTCGTGACCGGGGACATCACGCAGATCGACTTGCCGCGGCAGACGGAATCGGGTCTGCGCCAGGTGATCGAGATTCTCAAGGACGGCGGGGATATCAGTTTCACATTCTTCTCCTCGCAGGACGTGGTGCGGCACCCGCTGGTCCAGCGCATCATTTCGGCCTACGAGAAATTCGAGCGCGGTGCCTGATGCCGGCGGGTATCGATATCGATGTGCAGTTTGCGGTCTCGGCGGATGGCATGCCGGATGCCGACACCCTGCGCAAGTGGGCTGCCGCGGTACTGCAGGAACAGACCAAAACTGTCGAGCTGGTGATTCGGGTAGTCGACGAGGCGGAGATTACCGCGCTCAATCGCCAGTACCGCGGCAAGGACGGGGCAACCAATGTCCTTTCATTTCCCAGCGAGCTGCCGGCGGAGGTTGGCTCGGCACTGATCGGCGATATCGTGATTTGCGCGCCGGTGGTTGCGCGCGAGTGTGTACTGCAGAACAAGTCGCGCGATGCGCACTGGGCGCACCTTGTCATACACGGCGTGCTGCACCTGCAGGGGCTCGATCACCAGACAGATGACGAGGCGCGGCGCATGGAGGCCTGCGAGGCCCGTCTGCTTGGCGAGCTGGGTTTCGCCGATCCCTACGGGGAGATGGCCTGAGGTTGCCATGGATTCACCGGCATGGTGGTAATCCGACCGCCATTGCCGATATAGTGGCGACAGGGCAGCTGCAGAGGATTGACAGTCAACTGATATTGTTTTTATGAGTATCACGTAACTGATTAATATTTAATGAACAAAGACCGACCTCCCAACGGCCCCGCGCGGCCGTCCTGGCTGGAGCGACTGGCCCGGATGATTGCGCGGGAGCCTGCCAGCAATGAGCAGCTGATCGAACTGCTGCGGTCCGCCCACCAACACAACCTGTACGATGCCGACGCCCTGGCAATGCTCGAGGGTGTGCTGCAGGTTGACGACATGCAGGTCCGCGACATCATGATCCCGCGTTCCCAGGTCGCCATCCTGGAGCGGGACGCCAGTCCGGACGAGCTGCTGCGTACCGTGGTCGAGTCCGGCCATTCGCGCTTCCCGGTGATCGGCGAGAGCCGCAACGAAGTGGTCGGGATTCTGCCACCGACGGACGATTCGACGTGAAGGGCCTGCTGCGACCGGCGGTCTTCGTGCCGGAGAGCAAGCGCCTCAACGTGCTGCTCAAGGAGTTTCGTGCCAGTCGCAATCACATGGCCATCGTGGTGGACGAATATGGCGGCGTTGCCGGAATGGTGACAATCGAGGATGTGATTGAGCAGATTGTCGGCGAGATCGAGGACGAGCACGATGTCGAGGAAGACGACATCATCCGCAAGCACAGCGATGTGCATTACACCATCAAGGCGCTGACACCGATCGAGGACTTCAATGAGTACTTCGGCACCCTGCTGTCCGATGAGGAGTTCGATACGATCGGCGGGCTGGTCGTGCACGAGATCGGTCACCTGCCGGAGCGCGGCGAGCGCATCGTCATCGGCAACCTGTTGTTCAAGGTGCTGCGCGCGGACAGTCGTCGCGTGCACATGCTGCAGCTGACCGTGCTGCCGCGGCCGGTCGAGGAACAGGCCGAACTGCTGAACGTCAAATCGTGACGGATACACGCACGCCGGCTACGGCGCTGTGGGTCCCGGTTCCCGAACGCCTGCAACCCTGGCTGGTCGTCATCGCGGGTGTGCTGGCCGTCGGCGCCTTTGCGCCGTTCTCCGTCTATCCACTGGCATTCCTGTCACTGGCCGTGCTGTTCAACCAGTGGCTGGGCGACAGCCCGCGTCGTGCGTTGCGGCACGGTGCCCTGTTCGGTCTCGGCTTTTTCAGTACCGGCGTCTCCTGGGTCTACGTCAGCGTGCATGTCTACGGCCAGGT
>CAMYKJ010000281.1 GCA_947258945.1 uncultured Ectothiorhodospiraceae bacterium | reverse complement strand
GCTCCAGCTTGTGCATCTTGGTAAACAGGCGCTCCGACATTTCCATGCCCATGGTGGTGTCGGCCCAGGCCTCCACCAGCGCATCAATGTCGACGTTATCGCCGTAGGGCTGTTTCTTCAGCAGCTTGTCCTCGCCGCGCAGTGCCTCGAAGGTGCGACGCAGGTGGGCGGTCAGACCGCGGTACTTGATCAGCGTATTGCGCACGAAGTCGTCATCGTGAGGACTCACCTCCAGCTCGCGCAACACTGCCCAGTTCTTGCGGTAGTTCTGGCGCTCGTAGTCCCACTCGTTGTAGAGAAATGCGCCCTCCTCGTGGTAGGTCCCCTTCCAGACGTCCTCGACACTCTGCCCGCCGATGTCCTCGGCGAGGTAGGCGCCGTCGCCAGCCGCATACAGGTAGTCTTCCGGGATGTCCCCGAGGTCCTGGAAGATCGACGCCATCGTACCCCTGACGTTTTCCGGCGGCTCGATCGGCTTGCCATCCAGCTTCATCTCGAAGGTGAAGCCGTCCGGGTGCTCGTCCGATTCGACCTTGCGCAACTCGAATGGCAGGCGCTGCTCGCTGTCCGCTTGCTGTGTTTCATCTTCCCCCTCCGCAACCTCGTCCTGCGCATCCTGCAACTCCTCATCGAGACGCAACATGTGCACTCGGAATGACTGCCGATCGGCCTCGATGCGCGCCTTGCGCACCTTGTCCACGGCATCCACCTTCATGACCCCCTGGTAAATAACCGGGCCCGGTGCGTCGCTGCCCGCCAGCCGCTGCAACCACACCAGCGTGTCTTCCACGCCGGCACCGGGATTCGACAGGTGTAGCGCGGCCTCCTGCCAGTCGCCCGCCAGTTCCTGCCGGCTGTCGGCACGGAAGCGTTCCAGCATGCGATACACGCCCGGCAGTGTCGCCCTGATCCAGCCATCGAGACGCAGGGTTTCCAGCGCATGGAAGCAGGCCACGGCCCGGTCGCTGTCAGGAAAACGACCGAACACCTCCTGCGGCTCGATGCGCCAGGTACCAAACCAGGTCTGGGCCCACTGGTGCACCACCATGGCCTTGTACAGCTGGAAATTGTCCTCGCGTGCCTCGTAACGTGCCACGGAGGCCGGCAGGAAGATGCTCTCCGTGTCGGTCCAGGCAGCATCGCCACTCTCGATCTTCAGACGCCTGCCGTTCAGGCCATGCACGAACATTTCCAGTACGTTGACCACGTCGTCGAACGCGACGCCGGTGGTGCGTGCCTTGTACTCGCGCGCGAAGCTTTCCACATCCTTGAAAGCGGTGACGGCGGGATGCAGCCCCTTCGTGTCGTAGATGTCCATACACGCCAGCAACCACGCCTCCACACCCCCGGTGTCCATCAGGCGCAGTGCCGGGCACACATGCGAAACAAAATTCAGTGCCATGCCGGAACTGGTGCGCGTGACGATGCTGGCCCAGTGCAACACGAAGTCCTGCAGTTCGCGGGGAAATTCCGCCAGCGCACGCGCCGGCTCCTCGGCCGCTCCCAGCGAGATCATGTGGATGTCGAGGCGCTCTTCCAGCTGCGCAGCGGTGAGCGGCATGCCGCTGGTCTGCAGGAACTCGGTCTCGTCGTACCAGCGCGCGGCGACCCCGGCCCGCAGGGTGCGCCCGTCATGCGTCTGCACGCCGAGGTGCAGCGGTTCGATGGTGCAACCGGGCAACGCCTCGCGTAACAACTGGCCCAGTCCTTCCGCCTTCCAGGTGGTCGCACCGCTGTCCCTTCCGCCTTCCAGGTGGTCGCACCGCTGTCAGTCGACAGCCATACGCCGAGACAGTCCCTGGTGATGAGTCGCGGGAGGTATTTTACCAGCCGCGCCATGTCGACCTCGCGATCCCAGAATTCACCCTTCGGACCATGCCCGGTCGGCGGGATCGGCAAAATGACCATATCGAAGCGTCGCTGGCGGCGCAGCAGGTCCTCGACATAGTCAATGACGTTTTCCCGCACATACTCGATGTTGTCGCGACCGGCATGCTCGCGTGCGAGCGACAGCATATCCTCGCTGCTGTCGACGTGGACGACCGCAGCGCCCGCCTGCAATGCCTGCGCAGACACGAAGCCGTTACCGCCGAACAGGTTCAGCACATGAATCTCATCGAGATCGTAACAGCCCTCGATGCGCTGCCTGATCCACTGCGCACATGGCAGATCGCGACCGCGCAGGCCGACCCGTCCGTGCGCATCCAGCCGGCAGCAGACTGTCTGTCCCTGCACGCTCACGCGCCACTCGCGCGTCAGACCGCTGCGGGTTGGCTCCCAGTGGCCCCGGACACCGACATCGGCAACATAAATCCAGTCGGCATTCCAGTGACGCTCGCCGGGCTGACCTCTGGCCAGCCGGTCCGGGCTTTCCACCAGATACTCGCCCCAGCGCTCCAGCTTGCGCCCGTTGCCGAAATCGATCAGTTCGTAGTCATCGACCGGTGTCGCCACAAATACATCGCGGGTATCGGCCTCGGAGACGATGGGTAGCTGAACCATGGGAAAACCGGCAGGCGACTAGCGTTGCCGCGTCCGGAAAAAGTCAACGCAGGGTGCTTTCATGACTATGAAAGCATACACGACCCGGCAAGCGATATGCCTGCACGGATCGCGGAAAACCGTCAGCGGCGCGCGACCCAGGTGTCCTGCAGGCCCAGCCGGGTGCGAATGTTCCCGGCTTCCGCACTGGCGGCACGGAACGAATCGAATCCCG
>CAMYKJ010000280.1 GCA_947258945.1 uncultured Ectothiorhodospiraceae bacterium | reverse complement strand
AGTTCCAGCCAGTGCTGCGGCGAGATCGGCTGGATATGCAGAACGTCGCTGATCCACGGGGTATACATGGCGGCAATATGAATCAGCTGTGCCGCCAGCGTGCCAAATAACAGCAATGGATTGCGCAGTGGATTATGCCGGAATGTCGACAGGCTCTCCGAGCGACTGTTGAAGACATGGATATTCTCAAACAGCACCATCAGCATCAGGGTGCCGTTACGCGCCTCATCCAGCGAGAAGCCGCGCTGCAGCAGTGACTGAAACAGCAGAAAGGCGACGCTGCCAATCACCAGCGCCGACAGCAGTACGCGCTCGATCATTAAACGGTTAAAGATCGATTCCTTCGGCGGTCGCGGTTTGTGCCTCAGCTCTTCGCCCTCGCCAGGCTCGAAGGCCAGTGCCACGTCCTGGATACCGTTGGTCACCAGATTCAGCCAGAGCAGCTGTACCGCCAGCAATGGCAGGGGCAGGGCGGTCAGGAGCGCCAGGGTAAACAGCACCAGTTCCGCTGCCCCGGTCGAAATCAACAGGAATATCACCTTGCGCACGTTGGCGTAGGCAATGCGTCCCTCCTCGACACCGGCCACAATCGAGGCAAAGTTGTCATCGGTAATGATCAGGTCAGCCGTCTCGCGGGCGACGTCGGTACCACTGCGGCCCATCGCCACGCCCACCTGGGCCGCGCGCAGTGCCGGTGCATCGTTGGCGCCGTCGCCGCTGACGGCAACGAAGTGTCCACTGCGTTGCAGCGACTGGACGATCTGCAGTTTCTGTTGTGGCTCCACCCGGGCGAATACCCGTGCCTGCCCGATCAGCCGGTCCTGCTCGGCCGTATCTGCCGCCTGTCTGAGATCCGTGCCGGCAATCACCTCGGCCGGGCTGCTCACCAGTTCCAGTTCACGTGCGATGGAAAAGGCCGTTGCCGGGTGATCGCCGGTCAGCATTGCCACCCGGATGCCGGCTGCCCTGCAAGCCGTTACAGCCGCCTTCGCCTCGGGACGTAGCGGGTCGATCAGGCCGACCAGCCCGATCAGGGTTATTCCGCCGAGGTGCTCCTCGGAGAACACCTCGCCTGGCCCAAGACGGATACTGCCTGCCGCGATGGCCATGACACGATAACCCCGCGCCGCCAGCGCCAGTGCCTGATCTTCTATAACAGTGGGCGCCAGCGCCACCTCGCCATAGGCTGTGGCCATGGTGCTGCACATCGGCAACAGGCGCTCCAGCGCTCCCTTGGCATAGGCAACCTGTTTACCGTCCTTCTCATTCAGACTGGCCGAGAACAGGCGCTCGGATTCAAACGGGATGGTCGCAATCTCGGGCATGGCGTTAACGGTCTCTGCCTGTGTCACACCGGCCTTGTGTGCCATTACCAGCAGGGCGACGTCGACGGCATCGCCATGCTGTACCCAGCCGTGATCACGCTGTGCCAGCGAGCCCTCGTTGGC
The DNA here is from genome assembly GCA_947258945.1 of uncultured Ectothiorhodospiraceae bacterium. Taxonomy (GTDB): domain Bacteria; phylum Pseudomonadota; class Gammaproteobacteria; order UBA9214; family UBA9214; genus UBA9214. Next base: position 875 of record CAMYKJ010000280.1, on the reverse strand, counting down.
CAGCACCGCCGCATGACATAACCAGACCAGCATGGCCTCCTCAGGTGGCTGCGGCGGGCCCTGCGGGGTCAGGAAGCGGCCTTCAGGTTCCAGGCTTTTGCCGGTGATCTCCCAGGGCTCCATGCCGGGAAATACCAGCCGGCGAGCCGTGAGCTGATTGACGGTCAGGGTGCCGGTCTTGTCGGTGGCGATGACCGTGCAGGAACCCAGTGCTTCCACGGCCAGTAACCGCCGCACGATCACATGCCGTCGGGCCATGCGCCGCATACCGATGGCCAGCGCGACCGTGAGCCACGGCAAGCAGAAAGATTTCGTTCAATGGCATGCCGCGACCCAGCGCAACCACGGCCATCAACACGGCGGCGACTCCGATCAGAATAGCCACCCTGCGGGTAAACCGTTCCATTCGTACCAGCAACGGTGCCTTGGCGGGTGACCTGCCAAGTACGGCGGAGGCGATGTGTCCGAGTTCCGTGTTCAGTGCCGTACCCGTCACGATACCGCGGGCACGCCCGCGGCTGACGAGCGTACCGGCAAAGGCCATGTTGAACCGGTCGCCCAGCGGGCTGTCTGCCGCCGGCATGCCGTCCACAGACTTGAATACCGCAATGGATTCGCCGGTCAACAGGGACTCGTCGACTTCCAGGTCATGACTGGTGAGCAGGCGCATATCGGCTGGAACGCGCTCACCCGATTCCAGCAGTACGATATCTCCGGGGACCAGCTCCTCGGCATTGCATTCATGGGTGTCACCCGCGCGCAGCACCCGGCTGCATGTAGTGACCAGTTGCTGCAGGGCGGTGGCGGCACGTTGCGCCGAGTATTCCTGGGCAGTGCCGATGACGGCATTGAGCAGCAGCACGGCGCAAATGAAG
>CAMYKJ010000279.1 GCA_947258945.1 uncultured Ectothiorhodospiraceae bacterium | reverse complement strand
CGGCGAGCCGGTCAAGCGTCCGGTCAAGGTGGAAGAGGTTGTCAGTGTCGCGACCATTCGCGACGTATTCAGCAGCCGCTTCCAGACCACCGGGCTGGATAGTTCGCGCGAGGCCCAGGAACTGGCACTGATCCTGCGCTCCGGCGCACTGGCCGCGCCGATCGAGATTGTCGAGGAACGTACCGTCGGTCCCAGCCTCGGCAAGGACAATATCCGGCAGGGCTTCAATTCGGTCATGATCGGCTTCTGCGCCGTGCTGGTATTCATGGCCCTTTACTACCGGGTGTTCGGACTGGTTGCCGACCTTGCACTGACGCTGAACCTGGTGCTGATCGTCGCGATCCTGTCGATGCTGCAGGCCACCCTGACCCTGCCGGGTATCGCCGGTATCGTGCTGACCGTGGGTATGGCGGTCGATGCCAACGTGCTCATCTTCGAGCGTATCCGCGAGGAACTGCGCAACGGCAACAGTCCGCAGGCCAGCATCCAGGCCGGCTACGAAAAGGCCCTGTCGACCATTGCGGATGCCAATATCACCCGGCTACGAAAAGGCCCTGTCGACCATTGCGGATGCCAATATCACCACGCTGATCGCGGCGATCGTGCTGCTCAGTTTTGGCACCGGTCCGGTCAAGGGATTTGCAGTCACGCTGTCGATCGGGATCCTGACCTCGATGTTCACCGCGATCTTCGGCACACGCGCCGTCATCAACCTGGTATACGGTGGCCGCCGGCGTGTTGCACAACTCATGATCTGAGCATGTGAAGGAACAGACTATGCGGCTCTCAAAAGGCAAACTGGCTATCGATTTCATGGGCAAGCGCTACATTGCCCTGGCCCTGTCCTCCATTCTTGTGATTGCCTCGATTGCCTCGCTGGCAACGCGCGGTCTCAATTTCGGTATCGACTTCACCGGGGGCACCCTGGTCGAGGCCGGTTATCCGCAGGCGGTCGACCTGGCAGATGTGCGCAGCGCGCTTGCTGCCGCCCGCTATGAGCAGGTGCAGGTACAGCACTTCGGCGCTTCCAGCGAGATACTGATCAGGATCCCGCCGCGGGCCGGCAAGGAGAGTGCACAGATCAGCGAGGATGTGCTGGCGGCGCTGAAAAAACAGGAAACTGCCGTCGACATGCGGCGCGTGGAGTTTGTCGGTCCACAGGTCGGCGAGGAACTGACGGAGCAGGGTGGGCTGGCGATGATCTACGCGCTGATCGGCATCCTCATCTATATCGTCGTGCGTTTCCAGTGGCGATTCGCACCGGGCGCCGTGATCGCGCTGGTGCACGACGTCACCATCACCATGGGATTCTTTTCGTTGTTCCAGTTTGACTTCGACCTGACGGTGCTGGCCGCGTTACTGGCCGTGATCGGCTACTCGCTCAACGACACCATCGTGGTGTTTGACAGGATACGGGAGAATTTCCGCAAGGTACGCAAGAGCTCGCCGATCGGCATCATGAATATGTCGATCAACCAGACCATCTCCCGTACCTTGATGACATCGGTTACCACCCTGCTGGTGCTGATGTCGCTGTTCGTGTTCGGCGGCGAGGTCATTCACGCCTTCTCGCTGGCACTCATCGTCGGTGTAGTGATCGGTACCTACTCGTCGATCTTTGTTGCCAGCACCACGGCCCTGGCGCTGGGTGTCAGCAAGTCGGATCTGATGCCGGTTGTGCGTAGCGGGGATAACGACGCCGATCGCGCCGGGCCCTGAGGCCGCACGGCCGGCGGCCGTCAACTGCCGGGTTTGCCCGGAAACGGGATGATGTCTGCGCAGTCAGCCAGGCCCCGCTCGGGCCTTTCCACGGCAACAATTTCCATGCTTGCGGTATCGCCGTCGATGCAGGCCTCGCTGGTGAAGTCCTGCATGCCCTGCAATACATCCTGCATGATCGATTCAAGCGCGGAGCCAATGATGCGGCGACCGGTTTTGTACGGCATGCGAGCACCCCCTGAATTGACTGTCTACAGGAAGCGTATCGACAAGCGTCATGGCGCCTTGAGCGGGGCGCCCGGCTCCGGCGGGCTGGTCAGTTGGCCAGTTCGGGCGTGACGTGCGGCCTGATGGTCTTGAGAATCTCTGCAAAGACCTTGGGATTGCCGGCAACCAGGTTGCCGCTTTCGAGGTGGTTGTGACCGCCGCTGAAGTCGCTGGACAGGCCGCCGGCCTCCTGGATAAGCAGCACCCCAGTCGGCCGGCGGCCACGTAGGCCAGGTCGAGTGCGGCGGCGCCGGCGCGGCGAATGCCGGCCGATTGCGGAAACAGGGCACGGAACATGTCCAGGTAGGTGTCCAGGTGGTGCTGGGCCTTGAACGGAAAGCCGGTACCGAGCAGCGCGCCCTCCAGGCCGGTGCGGTTGCTCACGCGGATGCGCCGGTCGTTGAGCATGGCACCGTCGCCGCGCGTGGCGGTGAACAACTCCTGGCTGAGCGGGTCGTAGACGACGGCCTGTTCGAGCCGGCCCTTGTGCCGGAGTGCTATCGACACGGCAAACTGCGGGAAGCCGTGCAGGAAGTTGGTGGTGCCGTCCAGCGGGTCAATAATCCACTGAAAGTCATCACCGCTGGTCTGTCCGCTTTCCTCCGCGAGGATCGCGTGGTCCGGGTAGGCCTTGCGCAGTATGCCGATGATTACGTTCTCGGCATCCCGGTCGACCTCGGTAACGAAATCGTTACGCTCTTTCACCTGAACGGAAATGCTGTCCAGTCTCACCATGCTGCGGCTGATGACGTTTCCGGCGCTGCGCGCGGCACGCACGGCGATATTCAACATGGGATGCATACGGGTGTTCCGGCTGACTGGCGGTTATGAACGGCTGCGAAGCATAACAGAGTTGACCAGCGGCCGGAATCCGTGCCGCTGTCACGTGCACGGTGGACAGTGCTAGCGCTTCTGGCGAGAGTATTTTTTGCGCAGGCGCTCGCGTTCCCCGGGTGTCATGTTCTTGTATTCATCGCGCTTGCGCCTGACCGCCTCGCGCTTGTCGGGCGGCAGCTCCAGGTAAGTGCGTGCGCCCTGCCTGAGACGTGACTGTTCGTTCCGGTCGAGCCTGGACCAGCTTTTGCGATGCTTTTTCAGGACTTCCTGCTCGCCATTGCTGAGGTTCTGCCAGGGAATTCCGTTGTCGGCCAGGGCAGGCGCGGTGCCGGCCAGGCAGCTCAACAGCAGGGCAATCATCAGGGTCCGGAAGTTCATGTCAGGTACTGCCGTTGTCGGTCTCGCTCTCATTCTGGTTGGCCAGCCACAGGTAGAAATCAAGGTCTTCGTAGATGTCCGGCACCGTCTGGGTTTCGGCCACCATGTTCGTTGTATCAATGCCGGGCCGGGTTGTCCAGAGGCCCACGGTGACGGCCAGCACCAGGGTTGCGGCCGCCGCATAGGGCAGCAGCGACCGGCGACGTTCATTTGCGCTGCCGCCGCCTGCCAGTGCCTGCCGGCGTGCTGTCTGCAGCGCACTGCCGATTCTGCCGGTGTCTACCTGCGGTCCCAGCGCATTCGGGTCCAGCTGTTGCCAGATACCGGTGTGTGTACGACAGTGTTCGCAGCCGGCCAGGTGTTGCTCGATGGCGGCTTTTTCCTCGGGCCGGTCGTCCAGCAATCCGGCGCGCAAACGGTCCAGTTGTTCGGTGTCAGGATGTCGTTGGTTGTGCATGGGTCCACACCTCCGCCAGTTGTTTTCTCAATGCTCTCATCGCCCTGAAATGGTGTTGCTTGATACTGTTTTCCGAGCATCCCAGTGTCTGGGCGGTTTCCCGAATGCTCAGGCCGCGCCATTCGCGGAGAATGAAGACCTGGCGCTGGCGCTCCGGCAGCGCCAGCATCGCGTCGGCGACCTTCCCCCTGATTTCGCTGGCGACGTACTCGACCTCGGGGGCAGTAATGCCGTCTGTTCGTTCGGCATCCGGCAACTCGTACTCCGCGGTTGCCTGGCTGTCGTCCTTCTGCCTGAACAGCCCGGTCAGCGATACCAGCTTGTGCTTGCCCTGCTCGATCATGCGGCGGCGACGGATATCGTTGATCTTGCTGTTCAGCACGGTGCGGAACAGCGCGGGCCAGTCCTGTTCCGGCTTGTCGCGGTA
>CAMYKJ010000278.1 GCA_947258945.1 uncultured Ectothiorhodospiraceae bacterium | reverse complement strand
CTGCTGTCGGTCAGCGGCATCGCGGCGGCCTGCGGCATCATCATGGTGTCCAATTTCCAGCAGGATGCCGTGACGTACATGATCGACGTGCAGTATGCCATGAGCCAGAACCAGGACCTGACCGTGACCCTGGTCGAACCGACCTCGCGAAATGCCCTGCACTCACTCGCCGGTCTCGAGGGTGTGCAGCACACCGAGGGTATGCGCGCAGTACCGGCCCGCTTGCGCTTCGAGCACCGCAGTTACCGTGGATCGTTGCAGGGCATGGAACCGGACGGTGTACTGCGCAAGGTGCTCGACGCCGACCTGCAGCGCGTGGAACTGCCCGTCCAGGGCGTCGTCCTGACCGACTTTCTCGCCGAGTTGCTGGGCATTGAGCCCGGCGAATACCTGACCGTGGAAGTACTGGAAGGCAACCGCCCGGTGCTGGAGGTGCCGGTCGCCGGCCTGACCAGCGAATACCTGGGCGTCTCGGCCTACATGCAGCGCGAAACCGTCAACCGTCTGCTGAAAGAGGGAGATGCAGTCAACGCCATCTTTCTCGACATCGATGAACAACAGGACGAGCGTATCCTGCGCGTGCTGGATGACATGCCGCGGGTGGGCGGCACGATCGTGCGTGAGACCGCCATCCGCAGCTTCCACCAGACCATGGAAGAGACCATCCTGTTCTTTTCATTCGTCACGGCCCTGCTCGGTGGCATTATTGCATTCGGTGTCGTCTACAACAGCGCCCACATTGCACTGTCCGAGCGTGACCGTGAACTGGCCAGCCTGCGCGTCCTCGGCTTTACCCGCGGCGAGGTTGCCTGGATACTGCTCGGTGAACTCGCCGCAGTTACCCTGCTGGCGCTGCCACTGGGCTACCTGTTCGGGCGCGAGCTGTGCCGCTACCTGTCGAACGCGTTTCGCTCGGACCTCTATCGCGTACCGCTGATACTGGAGGCGGATACGGTCGCGTTTGCCTTCAGCGTGGTACTGGTCTCGGCCATTGTGTCCGGACTGCTGCTTTGGCGTAAACTGAACCGTCTCGACCTGGTCGGCGTACTGAAAACACGCCAGTAGCGTTTAACGGGAAAGCTTCACATGAAGATCAACAGAACAACGACGATCATATTGTTTATCGCCGCTATGCTGGCATTGCTGGTGTGGGGATTCTGGCCCGCCCCGCTGCTGGTCGAGTCCGGCATGGCAAAACGCGCACCACTTCGCGTCACCGTCGAGGAGGAAGGCCAGACCCGCGTCAAGGACCGCTATGTTATTTCAGCACCGGTGGCCGGTTATCTGCAACGCATTGTGCTGGAGGTCGGGGATGCAGTCACCCAGGGACAGCCGCTGGCCCGAATGGAACCGCTGCGCCCCGAGGTGCTCGACCCGCGCAGCCGTGCACGCGCCGAGGCACAGGTCGCCGCAGCCCAGGCTTCCATCAAGCGTGCGGAAACGCAACGATTATGCACGCAAGCAGCAGTTACAGGAAAAGAACCTGGTCTCGCGCGAGGTCGTGGAGCAGGCCGCCACGCATTCCCGGGAGGCGGCTGCAGAACTGCGCTCGGCAGGATTCGCGGTTGAAGTCGCACGCCATGAACTGGAAGCCGCGAAGACTGCACTGCAGTTTTCGATTGCCAATAACGGCGAGGCCGCGCCCGAGACGGTTTCCATCAAGGCACCGATCAACAGCCGGGTGCTGCAGATTCATCACAAGAGCGAAGGCGTGCTGGTGACCGGCGAACCGCTGCTGGAAATCGGCGACCCGGCAGCGCTGGAGATTGCGGTGGATGTCCTGTCAGCGGATGCCGTGCGGATCCGGCCGGATACCCGCGTACAGCTGTTACGCTGGGGAGGTCCGCAGGCGCTGGATGCCGTGGTGCGGACCGTCGAGCCCACCGGCTTCACGCATATCTCGGCGCTGGGTGTGGAGGAACAGCGCGTCTGGGTCATCGCCGATCTGGTTTCGCCGCGCAAGAACTGGGAACAACTGGGTGACGGTTACCGGGTCGAGGCACATTTCATTCTCTGGGAAGCTGAAGATGTACTGCAGATCCCCACCAGCGCCCTGTTCCGGCAGGACGACAGCTGGGTGGTATTCGTGATCGACGCCGGCAAGGCACGGCTCACCACGGTTCCCACAGGACACGATAACGGCCTGATCACCGAAGTGCTGGACGGTCTCGCAGAAGGCACACAGGTGATTCTGCATCCGGATGACCGCATTGAAGACGGCGTGCGGGTTACAGCACAATAAGATACCCGGATTTCCTGCCCCGTCATTGCGCAGGAATGATAAAAACTTCAGCGTCTATTCGCGACTGGCGACCAGGGCTTTGGGAACCGATCAGCCCTGTTGTCGACGGCTACGAAAAAATTATTGCCGCCGGGAGTATTTACATTGCACGCGGGTTCAGTACAGGCAGCATGGCCCTTCTGCGCCGGACAACCGAGCGACGCCGGCGTAACAGGCGAGGACGCAGTTGTTGCGTGAGATCCTGTTGCCATGCCGGGAAGTCCAGCTCATTACCACCATAGATGGCATTATCCAGAGAGCGAGTCAGGGCGCGCAGTTTGGCGGGTTCGGCCTGCGGGCTTACCTCAATGATTTTCTCGGTAATCTGCGAAAGCGGTGCATTCTCGCTGATATTGAGGTGCCGGCATACGCGCGTCCTGAACTGTACGCACCAGGCCTTCGGGTCGTCCACGCCGGACTGGCAACGCGTACACATCCAGAGCTTGATTGACCTGGGCATCAGCATGACAAACCCCATGCGCAAACGCTGCAGGTGAACGGACGGAGACAGGCGGATTCCGGCACGCCCGGCATGCTCTGCCACTCGCCGTCCCAGCGATGAAAGCCGTGCAGCAGCAGACGACAGCAACCTGCGGGTACCCTGCCAGGCGCCCAGCCAGTAGCCTGCAATCAGGGACAGTACGATAATCAGCGGGGCCCAGAACAGCATCTGGGACAGGGAATATTTACCGGCAGCCTGCCCTGTTGTCTGTCCCTTGCCGCCAGCGTTGACTGCATGTGCGAATGGCAGTTCCACGAGTTCGGCAGAATGCGAATCGACATCCCACCATGCAACGGTAACCTCGGGTAAACGAACCCAGCCGTCTGCAAGCGGAATAATCGTGTAGGTTTCCTTGCGACTGCCGGTGAGTTTGTTACCACGTGCAGTAGTGCCGTTTGTGATCGTGGTTGAGTCCCGGTAGATCCTGTATTGCGTGCTTTCAAGCTGTCCGGCCAGCGACGGGAGCTGATTGCCGAGTGCGCCGGTTGCCGCCAGCTCCAGCTCCAGGGTGACAGGCTCGCCGGCCTTGACCGGCCCGCTTTGCAGTAAATTGGCATGCAGTTTCAGGTCATGCAATGGCAGCCAGGGATTGACAGCGGCATCGGCCGGTCGAATCTCCAATGT
>CAMYKJ010000277.1 GCA_947258945.1 uncultured Ectothiorhodospiraceae bacterium | reverse complement strand
AGTGACAGCAGTGAGGCAGGAATAATAATGCCGGTTTCCGCCTGGCCGGTGAGAAACCGCGTCCGCGGAAATGCCCGGCGAGCGTGCTGTCCCGGCACACGCTGCGACTGGAGCGCAATCGTGGGCGGCATCCACTCATTACCGGCGAAGTACCGAATGACCGTCATCAGTGACATGATTCGAAGCCACTCGCCCAGGTGTTCAGTCTCGGATGGCGGGGCGGTGTCGACCGAACTGCAGATTTTGACCTCGTCCCCTGTCCGCTCAATCCGGTAACGCACGTTTGACTGTTCCCGGTCGGCAAGTCTTGCGAAGCACTCCAGTGCATGCTCAAGCGAGGCAGCGCCCTGCAACGCACTGCGCAACCCGGCACCGAAATGCGAAACCTGCAAACGGGAGCCGACCCTTAGGCCGAAGGCTTCGATGTCAGCGCCTTGTGCTGCCCATTGCGCGAACGACAATGCGGTCTTTAACGGCACATAGGCGTCCGGCTTGTCGTCCAGGTTCGCCGGCAGGTTGAATTGCAGCATGCTCGCCGGGTCGTTGCTGGCGCACTGATCCGCGGCGTCCATGAAAAGCTCCAAATAGGCGGCCCGGATAACGGGTATCGGTTCCACTGTCATTGTGCCGCACTCCCTGAGCACTGATCCCACGAGTTGTCATGTTGATCAGATTGATCAGGTCCACCGCACAGACCAAAGATACAAAAACGGACGACCAACAGGAGTGCAGCAACAAAAAAACCAATCCCGGCAAATGTAAGGCTGTCAAAATACATGGCAATCCCTCCCTTATGTCTCTGATACAGAAGACTAGGGAGCTTGCCGCGAGGCCGAATCACCCGCCGTGGGGGAGAAACGGGGGATATTTGTATTTTTTTACAGCGCCGGTTTTATGACGCTCTGTGACCAGGTCAAATAATATTAATAATTCAACCTGTTAAACCATTTGATCCGGCGTCATCTTCGCCCAGGTATACTCGACTTTAAGTAACGGCAGGTGCAGTTCATAAAGCGCATTCAGAATGCCTGACAGTTCTGCCTGGTCTCTGACGCGGCCCTGCAATACCGTCACCCCTGTGTCCGCTTCCAGCGCAGGCGCGACTACCCGCATCCCGCCTAGCCGGCCAGACCAGTTCGGGTTCATCTGCCCCTGCAGCAATATCCGGTAGTACCCCGGTGCCGAGAATTCGTATCTTTGCATTTGACTAACCTTTGTTTACAAACAGTATCCCGGGCATTTCCAGATGAAGGATCCTGCCAGGGCTTGTTTTTATGCGTATCTGTACTGATTGCCGCTTCTCTCTTGCCGGGCAGGCATTTGAAAACAGTACTTCCGTGTCATGTTCGGTGAAGTCGCAGCTTCCGCCACCGTGTTACTTCATCATCCTTGCGGGTTATTTTCAGGCCTTTGTATGCCACTGACATCGATGACTCTGAGGTAGCTTGCCGGGTGTAGAGCGGGGAACCATCGGCTGGGACAAGGAAACTTCCCCGTGCACAGGCTGTTGGCCGAATGAATTCGGCCCTACAGGATCGAATTCATTCGACCAGCGACGTTTATGTAGGGTTGAATTCATTCGACCAGCGATGTTTCATCGTTCGCAGGGTCGAACCCATTCAACCAGCGATGTTTCATTACCTGCAGAGTCGCATTCCTACGACCAACTCAATCAGACCTGTAGGGTCGAATTCATTCGACCAGTAGTGTTTCATCACCTGCAGGGTCGAATTCATTAGACCAGCGATGTTTCTGTAGGGTCGAATTCATTCGACCAACAGCATTATTACCATTGGAGACAAGGAGGTCACCGTGTCCTACGACGCATTGCGCAGGGGGCGTCATTCCCTGCACCATCAAGTCTATTGCATCACCACGGTTACCCGCGGTCGTCATCCTTTGTTTACGGATATCACCGCAGCACGTCTGCTGGTTCGTGAACTCCGACACCTGCACGAACAGGGTGATGTTATTTCCCTTGCCTGGGTTGTCATGCCCGATCATCTGCACTGGTTGATTCAACTCAATGAACGCTGGTCACTCTCCACTGTTGTGAAGACCCTCAAGGCCCGTTCAGCACTCTCCATCAACCGCCACCTGTGTCAACAGGGAAGTCTTTGGCAGCGAGCCTATTACGACCGTGCTGCCAGGAAGGATGAGGATGTTCGCCAGATTGCGCGGTATATCGTTGCCAACCCGTTGCGAGCGGGGCTGGTGCGGAATATTGGCGATTACGCCCATTGGGATTGTATTTGGATGACGGATGATGATGAGGCACCGCTGGTCGAATGAATTCGACCCTACAGGAAGATTGCTGGTTGAATGGGTTTGACCCTGCAAACGATGAAACACCGCTGAAACGTCGCTGGTCGAATGAATTCGACCCTACAGTTGAATGAATTCGATCCTGTAGGGCCGAATTCATTCGGCCAACAACCTACTGCGTTTCGGTACGTTCGGAGGGACGCGCGACGGATCGGGTTGTGGAAAGGATTTCGGCTGATCTGGCGGCGGCATCGCGGCGATTGCTGACGCCCAGTTTCTGATACAGGTGTTTCAGATGGGTCTTCACCGTTTCGGGAGAAACGAACAGGCGTGTGGCCATTTCCTTGTTCTGCAGTCCCTGGGCCACCAGTTCCAGGATGTCGAGTTCCCGTTTCGTCAGTGGCTCTCCGCTCCAGGCCGCGCCTGATTGCGGCTTTCCGGCAGCGGCACTCGCTGGCTGTGACTGAATCACCTGAAATTGATCGAGCACACGACGCAGGAACTCCGTGCGACCTTTCAGGCCCGCGAAGCGCTCAAGCAGCCCGGCCATGGGCTGTCCCAACTCGACAAACGGGCGAACCCATCCGCCCGGTTCTGCCAGGGCCAATGCCTCTTCCAGGGATTCCAGTGCCGCGTCGCTGTGTCCCTGTTTCTCCAGCGCCAGCGACTGTAGCACCGCGACTTCGATCACCTGATTCGCAAACCGGCAGGCCTCACTCAGATCACGGATTTCCCGTAGCGACTCCATTGCCTTGTTCAAGTCATCAGTCGTTCCGGCCACGATCAGGATCCTCGCCCGGGTCAGCAGGGGGCCTTCCAACCAGATAAACAGGTCGAATGGCTCCGCTGGCCTGCTCACCGGTTGTGCCCACTGGATTGCCTGCGACAGCCTGCCCTGCAACAGGGAAACCCGCGCCTCGCACGAGCGGGCCACAGATATTTCGACAGGATCATCTCTTTCCAGGACAAAATTCATCAACCGCGCAATCGTCTCGGTGGCGGCGTCCGCCTGGTGCATCAATTGTTGCGTTAGTGCAAGACCCGCAAACGCATCGATTGCCATGTACGCATCGGTGGCATAGGGATGCCTGGTGCCTGCGGCAAAATGTTCCAATGCCGGTTCGAGATGCAGGCCATGCAAGTCCGTACATGCCTCGAGGTAATAACTCCAGGCCTCGATCAACAAGGAGTGGCCATCCCCGGTCAATGCACGTAAGTTTCGCGCCTCCCGTTGCACCGAGGACAGATCGCCGGTAAGAATCGGGACCATCGCCAAGCCACCAATCAAGCGTGAGAGCTGCCGAGATCCCATCCGACCAGGATTCCTGATCCGGTCATTTAATGCCTGGATCGCCAATGCACCCTGACCGCTCATGCAACGAGCAAGGGCCAGCTGAAGCTCGACCTCCCCCCTGATCAGCCCTTTATTCTCTGGAATCCGGTCAAGCGCTGCTTCGAGCTTGTATCGACTCTGTTCGCCCTTGCCCGCCCAATAGAGGAGATAGCCGCGGAAGAAATCCAGCTCTCCCGACAAACTGCCGTCTGCTGATTCGTCGTCGAGAAGTAACTCAGCATCAGTGATGATCGACGCCAGTTCGCCTATCTGCTGCTGGAATAATGCGACCCAGGCGTGGGCCAACAGGAGCACAGGCCGTTGCTTTGAGATCGCTGACGGAAGTTTATCAAGCCACCGGTCGAGGACATACCACCTGTCCCGCTCAAGCTCCGCATAGCAGTGTCGTTCGACGATCCCGGCTGCGAGGAACTTTTCTCCTGCCTCCAGGGCATGCTGTATGGCTTCGTCGATGAATCCATGAGACTCGAACCATTGGCTGGCCTGCATGTGCAGCGCTGCGATCTCATCCGCTGCCAGTTGGTGTATCAGCCTGCCCTGCAGCAGGTCCCGAAACATATGATGATAACGGAACCACTCACCCTGAATGTCCAGCGGGATGACGAAGAGATTATCGTCAAGCAATGTCCTTAAAAACCGGCCACCATCCAGGGGGGACGTTTCAGCGTCATCCCTTTTTGCACAAACCGCATCACACAGCGAGCCACAGAAGCGGTCGA
>CAMYKJ010000276.1 GCA_947258945.1 uncultured Ectothiorhodospiraceae bacterium | reverse complement strand
AACCGAGATGCCGAAGCACGATATAGGTGTGTGCGGAGCGGTGGTGTGTCTGGCAATAGGTGATAACTTCCCGGTCCGGGGTGGCGCCAACGGCAGCGAACATGTCTAGCAGTTCGCTGTCCGGTTTCAGGCGCAGATTGTGCGTCTTGTCCATGACCTCAGTCCACTCGAGGTTGACCGCCCCGGGTATGTGGCCTCCACGCTCGGCAAATCTTTTCGTGCCGGTGAATTCTGCCGGGCTGCGCACATCCAGCAGACAGTAACCGGGGTCACCGAGACGCGCGCGGATGTAGTCATGATCTGCGCAGGACCGTTCATCACGCCGGACAACGAAGTGCGCCGGCACGGGCATGACCGGTGCATGGTCGTGCGGGTGGCCTTCGTTCGCCCAGGCATGCAGGCCGCCATTCAGCAGGGAACCCTGCCGGTGACCGGCCACTTCCAGTGTCCACAGCAGGCGCGCGGCCCGCCCGCCACCTTCGTCATCATAGGCAATCACATGGGTATCGTTGTCGATGCCGACGGCGGAAAACACCGACGCCAGGGTGGCGTCATCCGGCACCAGGCCCATGACCGGTTTGCTGGTGGCCACGATCTGTGCGTAGTCGAGGTGGACCGCGCCGGGTATGTGCACCTGGTTGTAGGTGTCCCGCTTGCTCAGGTCAACAATGAGAACATTTCCAGAAGTCAATGAATCTTCGAGGTTTTCAGGTTGCACCAGTAACGGCAGATTGCTCATGTCGCCGGCTGCCCCGTCAGCCGTGCCAGCAGTTCGATCCAGTGCACGACCGGCACCCCGGCAGGGCCCGCCAGGTGTGCATGACAACCGATATGCCCGCCAGGTGTGCATGACAACCGATATTGGCAGTGGCGATGACGTCCGGCCGCCCGGCCTGCAGGGCGGCCAGCTTGTTGTCGCGCAGTTGCGTCGCCAGGTCCGCTTGCAGGATTGAATAGGTGCCGGCCGACCCGCAACAGAGGTGCGCGTCGGCGACCGGTAGCAGTGCATAGCCCGCCTGTTGCAGCAACGTCTCGACCACGCCGGTAATGCCCTGGCCGTGTTGCAGTGTGCACGGTGAGTGAAAGGCCACGCGTGTCCCGCCGGCCTTGCCGGGCAGGTGCCTGTCGACCAGTTCGGTGGCAACGATCTCACTGATGTCGCGAGCAAGTTCACTGACACGTGCGGCCTTTCCGGCGTAGGCGCTGTCGTCGGCAAGCAGGCGCCCGTATTCCTTGACCGTGGGTGCGCACCCGCTGGCCGTGATGACGATCGCCTCTGCACCGTCTTCGATGGCCGGCCACCACGCATCGATATTGCGCCGCATGAACATGCGTGCCTCATCACCGGCATCGAGGTGGTGACTGAGTGCGCCGCAACAGCCACTGCTCGCGGGAACGATTATCTGGATGCCCAGGCTGTCGAGCAGGGTGACCGTGGCATGGTTGATTTGCGGTGCCAGTGCCGGTTGTACGCAACCGTCCAGCAGCAGCATGCGGCGCGTATGTGACCGGGGCTCGATGTGTGGCAGCCGCTGCCGGGCGGGGATGCGTGCCTTCAGTGCCGCAGGGAGCAGTGGGCGCACTGCCTGGCCGGTGCGCAGTAGCAGTGTGAAACGGCGGCTGCGCGAAAGCAGCTGGCGCAACAGGAAACGCAGTCCGCGTTGCAGCAGCGGGCGCCGTGTGTCCCGCGCGATCCGTTCCCGCCCGGTGTCCAGCAGGTGGTGGTAATCAACCCCCGACGGACAGGTGGTTTCGCAGGCGCGACAGGTCAGGCAGCGATCCAGGTGCAGCCGCGTTTTCTCCGTCGGTGCATGGCCCTCGAGCACCTGCTTGATCAGGTAAATGCGTCCACGCGGCCCGTCCAGCTCGTTGCCCGTCAGCTGGTAGGTGGGGCAGGTGGCGTTGCAGAAACCGCAATGCACGCAGGTGCGCAGGATTTCGTCGGCCTCCAGGCCGGCGCGGGTTTGCAGCAGTGAGGCGGGCAGGGAAGTTTGCATCAGGGTCGCCGCGCTGTTTGCCTGTCGTTCAGGTCAGTCATCGTTACAGTCCTGCATACATGCGCCCCGGGTTGAGTACCGCCTGCGGGTCAAAGGCCGCCTTGAGGCGCCGGTGCAGGGCCAGCACGGCCGGTGCCAGCGGGTGGTACACATCGGCAGACCGGTCGCCGCCGCGAAACAGGGTGGCGTGGCCGCCGGCTGCGGCAACGCTGTCGCGCAACCGGTCGGCCGGCAGCTCGCTGTGCAGCCAGCGTTGTGCGCCGCCCCAGTCGACCAGCTGTGTGCCGTCCAGCTCCAGCGGTGCCGTGGCGGGCGGGAGTGACAGCCGCCACAGGGGCCGGTCGCCGGAAAAGAACGGCAAGGTGTGTTCCTTCAGTTCCTGCCAGAACGGTGTGTCTGCTGCAAACCGCTCACCGCCGAGCTTGCCGGCCGCGTCTTCCACGCCGCGCTCGGTGCCGGACAGGCGAACCACCAGGTGGTCGTCGCTGTAGCAGGCCGCAGTCAACGGCACGGGCTGGCCGGACCAGCGGTTACAGCGCTCGATCGCGTCTGCCTCGCTGCACGCCTGGCGCAGTGTCAGTTCCGTTTCCGGACGCGGCAATACCTTCAGGTGGATATCCAGCAGGATGGCCAGTGTCCCCAGTGAACCCGTCAGGGTCCGCGAGAGATCGTAGCCGGCGACGTTTTTCATCACCTGCCCGCCGAAGCGCAGGTAGTCGCCCTGGCCGTTGATGCAGTTGATGCCGAGGACGAAATCGCGAACGGCCCCGCTCCACGGCCGACGCGGACCGGACAGGCCGGCGGCCACGGTGCCGCCCAGTGT
>CAMYKJ010000275.1 GCA_947258945.1 uncultured Ectothiorhodospiraceae bacterium | reverse complement strand
AATATCCGGTCCGTAAAAGCGCAGATTTCATCCACCGGGAGCGTTGCAGTCGGATTGTTACCAGGAACTATAAATGTGACTGTCATTCCCGCGCAGGCGGGAATCCAGCCCGGATAAATGCCCGGACACTCAATACCAATACTTTTACAGCGTGAGGTGAATTTACACTGCATGCTTCTAACTATGACTGGATTCCCGCCTGGTCGCTACCGGCATCCTGCCTCTCGACACACTTGTACATCCCTGTACATCGCGCGGGAATGACAAATGGATTTTTTCACTCGGGGAGATGCACTGTTTCCTGAATATATTTTCTCTGTGTTTTCTATGGCGTGTTTTTTATTTTTTTGCGCCTTGGCGCCTTTGCGCGAGATATTTTATCGCGCCAACGAGGCGCGCCTGCATGTGATCTTTTTGGCCACCCGACGCGCATAAAAAAACCCCGGCAAAGGGGGAACTGCGCCGGGGTTTAAAAATGGCCCGGCTATTTAACCGGGCGGAGGTCACTCGCCCAGGGAGGGGAGCGAGCAGTACAGCCTCCATAAAATGTGACTGTCGAAAATCACAGAGGTTCCGGGCGTCGTCCACAAACGCGATTCGCCCAATCCTGTCGAGTCAACAGGACCTCCATGAGAATTTGAAGGTAGCTCTAGAATTAGAGCTGAATAAAAACTACGCCACCGCTCAACGACCAAAAACCGGTTATTTTTATAGTGATATTGTAAAATATATAGAACTGTAAATATAAAGTTTCATATATTAAAAGTTATTATCTTGTTGTATTTAAAGTATATTTTTTCGATATAACTGACAGCTGGCTGGACCAATCCCTGCGATCACGCACACAAGCTATTTACCCTTTTTAATATGAGTTTATATCAATGCGCCTCGTCCCAGTTGCTGCCGATGCCGATATCGACGACCAGCGGCACCTTGAGCGCGGCCGCCGCACCCATGCGTGCCGTGATCGGCTCGCGCGCGGAGTCGACATCATCCGCGGCAATCTCGAACACCAGTTCGTCGTGGACCTGCATGATCATGGTGATGTCGAGCGCATCCTGTGAAACGATCCAGCCATGCAGATCAATCATGGCGCGCTTGATGATATCGGCGGCCGTCCCCTGCATGGGTGCATTGATCGCCGTGCGTTCCGCAGCCTGCCGCCGCTGTGCATTGCGCGCACCGATCTCCGCCAGGTACAGGCGGCGCCCGAAGACGGTCTCGACGTATCCCTGTTCGCGCGCCTGCGCGCGGGTGGCCTCCATGTAATCCTGTACGCCAGGGTAACGTTCGAAGTAGCGGTCGATGTATTCCTGCGCTGCGCCACGCGCAATGCCGAGTTGCCTCGCCAGCCCGAAGGCCGACATGCCGTAGATCAGGCCGAAGTTGATCGCCTTGGCCGAGCGGCGCTGGTCAGCGGTGACGGCCTCCGGCCGCTCGCCAAACACCTCGGCCGCCGTCGCCCGGTGCACATCCTCGCCGGCCGAGAACGCGGCCAGCAGACCCGCATCATTCGACAGGTGCGCCATGATGCGCAACTCGATCTGTGAGTAGTCCGCCGCCAGCAGCCGGCAGCCGTCCCGCGGCACGAACGCCTGGCGAATGCGCCGGCCCTCCTCGGTGCGCACCGGGATGTTCTGCAGGTTGGGGTCGGACGAGGACAGGCGGCCGGTCGAGGCCACGGCCTGGTGGTAGGAGGTGTGCACCCGTCCGGTATCCGGGTTGACCTGCTCCGGCAGCTTGTCGATGTAGGTCGACTTCAGTTTGCTGAGCGAGCGGTGCTCCAGGATCAGGCGCGGCAGCGGGTAATCGAGCGCCAGCTCCTGCAACACCGACTCCGCCGTGGACGGCGCCCCCTTGGGCGTCTTCGCCACAGTCCCTGGATCTGTTTCGGCGAGCCCAGGTTGAACGGCTGACCGGCCTCGCTGTGCGCCGCCTGCTCGATCTCCGCGATGCGTTTCGCCAGCTGCCGGCCCTGCTTCTCGAGCATGGCGGTATCGATGGCCACCCCCGCCTGCTCCATGTCCGACAGCACGGTGAGCAGCGGCAGCTCGATGTCGTTGAAGATCGCCGCCAGCCCCGGTTCGGCGGCCAGCTTCGGCCACATGGCCTGGTGAAGCTGCAGCGTGATATCGGCATCCTCGGCCGCGTACGGCGCCGCGGTCTCCAGCGGGACCTCGTTGAAGGAGAGCTGGTTCTTGCCCTTGCCGGCCACCTCCTCGTACTTGATGGTGGTGTGTCCGAGGTAGGTGTGGGCGACGGAATCCATGTCGTGCCGGGTGGCGGTGCTGGCCAGCACGTAGGATTCCAGCATGGTATCCGCACTGATGCCGTCGAGTTTTATTGCATGATTTGCCAGTACGTTACGATCATATTTAATGTGATGACCAATTTTCTTGTATTCTTTACTTTCTAGCAGGGGGCGGAGTTTTTCCAGGACCCTGTCCCGCGCCAGCTGTGCCGGCGCGTCCGGATAATCATGTGCCAGCGGCACGTAGGCGGCCTCACCGGCGGTGACCGCAAACGAGACACCGACAATTCGCGCGGCCATGTAATCCAGGCTGGTCGTCTCGGTATCGAAGGCAAACTCGCCGGCCTGTTCGAGTCGTGCCAGCCAGGCATCGAGGCGGTCCTCCTCCAGCACCGTTTCGTAGTCGGCTGCGGCGGCCGGCCTGTCGGGCGCCGATGCACCGGCATCCGTGCCAAGCTCGTCCAGCCAGCGCCGGAAATCGAGTTGCGTGTAGAGCTCGCGCAAACCGCCCGTGTCCGGGACCTGCCGCCTGAGCGACTGCGGC
>CAMYKJ010000274.1 GCA_947258945.1 uncultured Ectothiorhodospiraceae bacterium | reverse complement strand
CCACGGACTCGACAAGGCACTCGACAACGAGCTGATCAAGCAGGCACTGCCGGCACTGGAAAATCGCACGCCGGTGCAGATCGATATGCCCGTCAAGAATATCAACCGCACCGTCGGCAGCATGCTGTCGGGCGAGGTCGCACGCCGCTACGGGCATGCCGGCCTGCCGGAAGACACCATCAGCATCACGCTGCACGGCACCGCCGGCCAGAGCTTCGGCGCATTCGTCGCGAAGGGCGTGAGCATCACGCTTATCGGTGAAGGCAACGACTACGTCGGCAAGGGCCTCAGCGGCGGTCGCCTGGTGGTCTATCCACCGGCCGAGACACCGATCATCGCCGAGGAAAATATCATCGTCGGTAACACCGTCCTGTACGGCGCCATCTCCGGTGAATGCTACTTCCGCGGCGTTGCCGGCGAGCGCTTCGCCGTGCGCAACTCCGGCGCCACGGCCATCGTCGAAGGCGTCGGTGATCACGGCTGCGAATACATGACTGGCGGCATCGTCGTGGTGCTGGGCGAGTCCGGCCGGAATTTTGCCGCCGGCATGAGCGGCGGAATCGCCTATGTACTGGATGAGCGCGGCGACTTCGAGCAGCGCTGCAACCTCGCCATGGTCGAACTGGAGCCGATCCCGGCGGAAGATGCGGCTCTCGAACAACTCGATCACCAGGGCGGCGATCTGGAAACCCATGGCCTGGTGGACATCAACCCCGACATGACCCGTTACGACGCGCTGCGCCTGCATCGCCTCATCAGCCGGCATGTCCACTACACCGACAGTGCACGTGGCCGGCTGATACTGGAAAACTGGACTGCGTACCTGCCGAAGTTCGTCAAGGTCATGCCGGTCGATTACCGTCGCGCATTGCAGGAAATGCATGCAGCGCAGACGACCAGCTCACAGGCCGCCGGGGGAGAACGCTGACCATGGGCAAGCCAACCGGTTTCCTTGAATACGAACGCCATGAACGCACTTTTGCGCCGGCCGCCGACCGCGTACAGCACTACCGCGAGTTCGTCATACCACTGGATGAGAATCAACTCAGACTCCAGGGTGCGCGCTGCATGGACTGCGGGATTCCGTTTTGCCACCAGGGATGCCCCGTCAATAATATTATCCCCGACTGGAATGATCTGGTTTACCAGGGCAACTGGCAGGAAGCGCTGAGAGTACTGCACTCGACCAACAACTTTCCGGAATTCACCGGTCGCATCTGCCCGGCGCCATGCGAGGAATCCTGCACGCTCAACATCGAAGATGAGCCGGTCACCATCAAGACGATCGAGTGCGCCATCGTCGACAAGGGCTGGGAACAGGGCTGGATCGAGCCGCAGGTGGCAGAACACAAAACCGGCAAACGGGTTGCCGTGGTCGGCTCGGGGCCAGCCGGCCTCGCCTGCGCCCAGCAACTGGCACGCGCCGGTCACGAGGTGGAAGTATTCGAGAAGAATGACCGCATCGGCGGACTGCTGCGCTACGGGATCCCCGACTTCAAGATGGAAAAACATATCATCGACCGCCGCATGGAGCAGATGCAGGCCGAGGGTGTCACCTTTACCATGAACACCCACATTGGCGCCTCGACACCGGCGGCCGGGCTGCTGGAAGCGTTCGACGCCATGGCACTGACCGGCGGTGCCGAACACAGTCGCGACCTGGAGGTGCCGGGCCGGGAACTGGATGGCGCCCATTTCGCCATGACCTTCCTGCCGCAGCAAAACAAGCGCAATGCCGGTGACAGCATCGATCCGAACGAGGCGATTACGGCCAGGGACAAGCATGTCATCGTCATCGGCGGCGGCGACACCGGTTCCGACTGCATTGGCACCTCCTTCCGTCAGGGTGCCCTGTCGGTCACCCAGCTGGAAATCATGCCGCAACCGCCGGAAAAGGAAGACAAGGGTCTGATCTGGCCGGACTGGCCGAACAAGATGCGCACCTCCAGCTCGCAGAGCGAGGGTGCCGTACGTGACTGGTCCGTGGCCACCAGGTCGATTG
>CAMYKJ010000273.1 GCA_947258945.1 uncultured Ectothiorhodospiraceae bacterium | reverse complement strand
ACCGGAAGCAATGCATATGTCGGGCAGCCTCGCGGATGACCTGACGGATATCTATTTCGACCTGCGTTACGGTCTGGAACTGCTCGATGAGGTCTGGCCGCAGCGGGCGGCGCAGGTCTGGCAGTCAACCTACCGTCTGCACTGGGGGCAGCACCTGGTGGATGCCGAACGGCACCTGTACGCGCTCAAGGTGCGCGACCAGCTGGCGCTGGGTTAGAATCAACAGGGTAAGGGTCGATTGATTTTGCGGGTGAGGTAATGCCGGTTGTGTGTCTGTAATTGAATCAAACGACCCCATTCCCTGACTGACTGCGTTTTTTGCGGGCTGTCACTGTTTCCCTCCAGCAAAACCCATTAAACTGTGTCACACAGTGGCTGGCGCCCAGGCCGGCGCCGTTCCCGCAACCGGCAAGGATCCGTAATGAAAGACACGATGAAGAAGGTTTCAGGTTTTACCCTGATCGAGGTGATGGTGGTGGTTGTCATCCTCGGCATCCTGGCCGCGGTCCTGGTACCGAAGGTCATGGACCGGCCGGAGCAGGCCCGCAAGACCAAGGCCCGCCAGGATATCCGCTCACTGGAGGCGGCGCTGAATCTGTACAAGCTCGATAACTTTACCTACCCGACCACCGACCAGGGGCTGGAGGCGCTGGTCAACAAGCCGGCCTCGCCGGAGCCGCCCAACTGGAAAGAGGGCGGGTATCTCGATCGTCTGCCGCCCGATCCCTGGAAACAACCCTACCTGTACCTGACTCCGGGTCAGCATGGTTCCATCGACATATTCTCGCTGGGTCCGGACCAGCAGCCCAGCGATGACGATATCGGCAACTGGAACATGCAATAGACACCTGATGCGTGCTCATCCGGCACCGCCTGCCGGCGTTGCCGCAGGCTTCACCCTGCTTGAACTGATGGTCGTGCTGGTCCTCGTCGGGATTATTTTCACGTTTGCCATGCTGTCATTCGGCGGCGACGATATCGCCGAGATGATGGAGGTGGAAACGCGCCGGCTGGAAACGCTGATCAGGCTGGCCGCCGACGAGTCCGTTATTCGCGGCCAGGAACTGGCGATCCGCTTTACCGGTGAGGGCTACGAGTTCATGGAACTGCAGGAAGCCGGCTGGCAGATCCCCGAGAATGACAGGTTACTGCGGGCCTACACCCTCCCGCCGGAAGTGCTGATACGGCTGCAGCTCGAGGGCGATACGCCCGTATTTCCGGATCAGCAGAGCGACGAGAATGCCGTCACGCCGCAGGTATTCATTCTCTCCAGCGGGGAAGTGACGCCGTTCACCGCCGTGTTTGAATCGCGGCAGAGTCCCGCGCAGTTTCACCTGGATGTCTCGGTGATGGGCGATATCAATACGGAGCGCGTGCAGACATTGTGATGCAAGGCAACCGCGGATTCACACTGCTGGAAATCCTGATTGCCCTGGCCGTGCTGGCGGTTGCCATGGGCGCGATCATCAAGGCGAGCAGCGACTTTACCGGCAGCCACGCCCACCTGCAGACGCGTACCCTGGCAAACTGGGTCGCGCGCAATGTCATGGTGGAATTCCAGGTCAACGGTGAATGGCCGCGTGTCGGTGAGCGCAAGGGCACCATGGAGATGGGCCACAGTGAGTGGGACTGGCTGGCCACGATCTCGCAGACGGAAGAGGCGGAATTGCGCCGTATCGACGTGGAAGTCAGGCCGGCCGACAGCGACAGCGAGAGTCCGCTGACTACCCTCAGCGGTTTTCTGCGCCAGGAGGACGCTTCGTGAACGGATCCGCGCACCGGCGGGCGGGCGGGTTTACCCTGCTGGAACTGCTGATTGCACTGGCTATCTTCGGCCTGCTGTCGGTGATGTCCTATAGCGGACTTAAATCCGTGCTGGACCAGCATGCCGGTACGGATGAGGCAGCAGACCGGCTGGGCGAACTGCAGAAGCTCTACCTGGTCATGCAGCGCGACATCGAGCAGATCGTGCCGCGCCGGCGGCTGGAGCAATCCGCTGCAACGGCCCCGCAGCAGTCTGCAGCGCGTCGGCTATGCCTTCCAGGACGATGAACTGGTGCGCTATACCTGGCAGGTGCTGGACCGGGCGCAGGACAGCCTGCCGCTGCAGCAACTGCTGACCGCGGCGATCAGCGACATGTCGATCCGTTATCTGTCGACCGATGATGAGTGGCTTGCAAACTGGCCGCCGGATGATACCGGCGGTGCGCAGCTTATCCCCGGCGGCCAGCCTGTAGAACAACTGTCCCAGCTGCCGAAGGTCGTCGAGGTGACCCTGGAACACGATCATCTGGGCGAACTGGTCTGGCTGTTCCGGTTGCCGCAATGAGTATTGTGCACAACACCACGACGGCTTGCTGCCATGAGCGCGGTGTCGCGCTGGTCACCGCGCTGCTGGTGGTCGCGCTGGCCACGACCGCCGCCGTGGCGATGGCAACGCGCCTGCATGTCGATCTGCGCCGCGCCGGCAATCTGTTGCACGGGGAGCAGGCCTATGCCTATGCGCTGGCCGCGGAAAGCTGGGCGCAGGTGATCCTCAGACGTGATGCCGGTGACAACAAGGTCGATTCATTTGAGGATGACTGGGCGACGTCGTTACCCCCGATTGCCGTGGAGGGCGGCCTGGTCGACGGCGAGGTCTATGACTTGCAGGGCCGGTTCAATGTCAACAACCTGGTCACGGATGCCGGCGAGGCGGACCAGCCCAGTCTGGAATACTTTCGGGCGCTGCTCGAACGGCTGGGGCTTGATCAAACGCTGGCAACGGCCCTGCTGGACTGGCTCGACAGCGATATCAACGCGACCTTTCCCGGTGGTGTCGAGGACGAGGACTATTTGCTGGCCGATCCGCCCTACCGGGCGGCCAACCGGCGGCTGGTCGACATCTCGGAACTGCGCCTGGTGCAGGGCTACACCGCCGAGGTCATCGCACTGCTGGCGCCGCACGTGACCGCCTTACCCCGGACAACGAAGATCAATGTCAACACGGCAACAATCGAGGTCCTGCTGGCGCTGCACAAGGAACTTGAGGCTGGCGCGGTCGAGGACCTGGTGGAGGCCCGCAAACAGCAGGTCTATGAATCAGTGGACGATTTTCTGGCAGAGGATGCCCTGGCGGGGCTGGAGCTGCCGGTCGAGGTCAGTGTCCAGAGCGAATGGTTCCTGGTCCTGACGGACGTGGTCGTCGGCGGCGGTCGGGCGCGATTGCAGAGTCTTTTGCACCGCGAGGATGAGGCAACGCAGGTGATCATGCGCACGCGCGCCCGGCACTACCTGTTACCGCCGCCATCCGCCGGGTAGGCGGGCGCTGATTCAATGTTGATCCCGTCATTGCGAGCGCGATGTACAAGGAAGTACAAGTGCCGCGAGAGGCAGGAGCCGGGAGCGGCCAGCGAAGCAATCTTTTAATTTACGGTCAATTATTTGGAGATTGCTTCGTCACTGCGTTCCTCGCAATGACGGGATCCATGGATTCGCCGGGCTTGCCCATAGGTTATGAATATGCGCCACGCGCCGACAAATCAGGGGATGATATCTGCTAGGATAGCCGCCACGATGGAGAAAGGTCCCGAGAATGCGTAACACGCTGTTATTGAGGGCGGATTCA
>CAMYKJ010000272.1 GCA_947258945.1 uncultured Ectothiorhodospiraceae bacterium | reverse complement strand
GGCCGGCCCGACCCTGAGCGGTGCGCTGTTGCAGGCAGGGCTGGTCGATGAGCTGGTGATCTATGTCGCGCCGCACCTGATGGGTGATGCCGCGCGCGGTCTGTTTACCCTGCCGGGCGTGGAGACCATGGACCAGCGTATTGAATTGAGCATCACGGACATGCGCGCCGTCGGCAAGGACTGGCGTATTACGGCAACGGTGAGTGGTGAGTAAAAAAATATTGCCACAGAGAACACAGAGGACGCAGAGCCATTGAATGGCTACCATGCAGCCATGATGGACAGTCTGCAGAGGTCACTTGGGTTGCTGATTGATCCGGTAAAGAACTGGAAGAATGTTCGTCAGCCACCTCAGTCCTGTACAGCGGGATAGTCTATGGGCATCTTTTCTCACTTTGTTCTCTGTGTCCTCTGTGGCGAGGGTTTTAATAGCTGAATTATGTTCACGGGCATCATACAGGCGATCGGTAGCGTTGCTTCCACGGAAAACCGTGGCGGCGACCTGCGCCTGGGCATCAACACCGGCAAGCTGCCGCTGGATGATGTGCGGCCCGGTGACAGCATCGCGGTCAGCGGCGTATGTCTCACGGTCGTGGAACTCTCGGCAACGGGTTTCATCGCCGACGTGTCCGGCGAGACGCTCGGGCTGACCACGCTCGGTCAGCTGGCCGTCAACGACAAGGTCAATCTCGAACAGGCATTGACGCTTGCCACCCGGCTTGGCGGTCACCTGGTCAGCGGTCATGTCGACGGCATCGGCAAGGTCAGTGCGCGGACGGCAGACGCGCGCTCGGTGCGCTTCACCATCCTGGCGCCGGACGGATTGGCGCGCTACATCGCCGTGAAGGGTTCGATCTGCGTGGATGGCATCAGTCTGACAGTCAATGCCGTCGACGGCGCGGCCTTCGAACTGAACATCGTGCCGCATACGCTGGCGGAGACCACCATGCAGGATTTTCAGCCGGGCCGGGCCGTGAACCTGGAGGTGGACCTGGTGGCGCGCTACCTGGAGCGCCTGCTGCAGGGCGAGGCAGCGGCAAATCCCGGCGGCGGGCCCGCCATTACCCGTGAACTGCTGGAGTCCTGTGGCTTTACCACGGACAGGGACTGAGACGCGGGCGCGGCATTCATGGATAATACCGGGCCCCTGGAGACTTGATCCTGATAGTTTACGGAACATTCCCCTCTCCCTTCGGGAGAGGGTCAGGGAGAGGGGATTGGATTGGTTGTATTTATCCCCTCTCCCCAACCCTCCCCCTGTGGGGGAGTGGGTGAATAAGGAAAACAGTTACAGACAGTGAATACGAGCGAAGAAATTATCGAGGATATCCGTGCCGGTCGCATGGTAATCCTCATGGACGACGAAGACCGCGAGAACGAGGGTGACCTGGTCATGGCGGCCTCGCTGGTGCGCCCCGAGGACATCAACTTCATGGCCAGTCACGGCCGTGGCCTGATCTGCCTGACGCTCACGCGCGAGCGATGCGAGCAGCTGGCACTGCCGCTGATGGTGCCGACCAACCGTTCGCTGCATGCCACCAACTTCACCCTGTCGATCGAGGCGGCGCACGGCGTCACCACCGGCATCTCCGCGCCGGACCGCGCACGCACGGTGCAGGCCGCAGTGGCGCGGGATGCATCCCCCGACGACATCGTGCAGCCCGGGCATATCTTTCCGCTGATGTCGCAGCCGGGCGGGGTGCTGACGCGTGCGGGGCATACCGAGGCCGGCTGCGATCTTGCGCGTCTCGCCGGGCTGGAACCGGCCGCGGTGATCGTGGAGATCCTCAGGGAAGACGGCAGCATGGCGCGCCGCGATGACCTCGAGGCTTACGCGCAACAGCACAACCTGAAGATGGGCACCATCGAGGACCTGATTCGCTACCGTATCCAGAACGAGAGGACCATCGAGCACGTCGCGGAGAATGACCTGGCCACCGAACACGGGGTGTTCCGCGTACATGCCTATCACGACACCGTCGACGATTCGGTGCACCTCGCACTGGTGATGGGCGA
>CAMYKJ010000271.1 GCA_947258945.1 uncultured Ectothiorhodospiraceae bacterium | reverse complement strand
CCCACGTGACCCCTGAAGGTACGCGTAAGGGCGAACTCGCCCAGCTTGTGACCGACCATGTTTTCATTGACCAGTACCGGCACATGCTGACGGCCGTTATGAATGGCAATCGTCAGGCCTACCATCTCTGGCAGAACCATGGAACGGCGCGACCAGGTCTTGATCGGGCGCTTGTTGTTTTCCGTAACCGCCTTGTCCACCTTTTTCTGCAGGTGGGTATCGATAAACGGTCCTTTTCTGATTGAGCGTGCCACTATAAAATCCTCAGTCCTTATTTCTTGTTACGTCGCCGTATGATCATGCTGTCGGTGCGCTTGTTGGTGCGCGTCCGGTAGCCCTTGGTCGGTACACCCCACGGGCTGACCGGATGACGGCCACCGGAGGTACGGCCCTCGCCACCGCCGTGCGGATGGTCGACCGGGTTCATTGCCACGCCGCGCACTGTCGGGCGCTTGCCACGCCAGCGTGCCGCGCCCGCCTTGCCGAGTGAACGCAGGCTGTGTTCCACGTTGCCTACCTCGCCGATCGTGGCGATGCAGTCAGCCAGCACCTTGCGCATCTCGCCGGAACGCATCCGCAGGGTCGCATGCTCGCCTTCACGCGCAACGAGCTGGGCGCTGTTACCGGCACTGCGTGCCAGCTGGCCGCCCTTGCCCGGCTTTATTTCGATGTTGTGCAGCAGTGCACCGACCGGGATGTTGCGCATCGGCATGGCATTGCCGGCCTTGATCGGGGCATCGCTGCCATTGCGTATTTCATCGCCCACCTTGACACCCTTGGGGGCAAGGATATAACGGCGCTCGCCATCAGCGTAAAGCAGCAGCGCCAGGTGCGCGGAGCGGTTCGGGTCGTACTCGATGCGCTCGACCTTCGCCGGAATACCGGTCTTGTTGCGCCTGAAATCGATGACGCGATAACGCCGCTTGTGGCCACCACCGCGATGTCGGGTGGTAATACGGCCGGCGTTGTTGCGCCCGCCGGACCTGGACTTGGCACTGACCAGCGCCTCATGCGGCTTGCCCTTGTGGAGGTCAGGCGTGCTGACGCCGACCACGAAGCGGCGGCCCGGTGAAGTTGGTTTTGCTTTATCAAGTGGCATCTCGGTATTCCTTTCGGCAGAGTCCGACAGTCAAATGTCGGTTACTCGGCCCCGGTAAAATCGATATCATGGCCTTCGGACAACGTCACGTAAGCCTTTTTCCAGTCGGAGCGACGACCGATACTGCGTCCGTGCGCCTTGACCTTGCCGCGCATGTTGCTGGTCTGCACGTTGTCGACCTTGACGTCGAACATCAGCTCGACGGCTTTTTTCACTTCCGGCTTGGTAGCACTCTTCATCACCTTGAAGACATACTGCCGGTTTGCATCGGCAAGGCGGCTGCTTTTTTCCGACACAACCGGTGCCAGCAGAACATTCATCAGTTTTTCCCGGTTCATGCGAGGCGCTCCTCGAGCAGTTTCAGCGCAGCGGTCGTAACCAGCACCTTTTCGAAGCCGATCAGGCTGACCGGATCGGCGCCCGCGGCATCACACACGGCAACACG
Organism: uncultured Ectothiorhodospiraceae bacterium; assembly: GCA_947258945.1. GTDB lineage: Bacteria > Pseudomonadota > Gammaproteobacteria > UBA9214 > UBA9214 > UBA9214. The sequence continues at coordinate 1,350 of CAMYKJ010000271.1, read as the reverse complement.
CGGCAGGTTGCGTGCGGCCAGGTACAGGTTGTCATCCGGGTCATCCGTGACGATCAGGACATTATCGAGCCCCATTTCGGCCAGTTTGCCGGTCAACTCACGGGTCTTCGGTGCATCCACACCGAATGACTTGATAGCGACCAGGCGTTCCTGGCGCACCAGCTCCGACAGGATGGAACGCATCGCCGCACGATACATCTTGCGGTTGATTTTCTGCGCGTAATCCCGCGGCATGGACGGAAATGCATTGCCACCGCCACGCCAGATCGGGCTGCGGATGGTACCGGCACGTGCACGCCCGGTGCCTTTCTGGCGCCACGGCTTGACACCGCCGCCGTTCACCTGCGCACGATTTTTCTGCTGCGCACTCCCGGCACGGGTTGCGGCCATGCAGGCGGTCAGGGCTTCACGGAAGTCCTGGCCGAAGTTTTCGTCAGAAACGCTGACCGAACCCGAACCCTGTAACTGCAATTTCATCATCCCGCTCCTAACGTGCCTTCACTGCCGGCCGGATTATTACGTCACCGCCCCGGGAGCCCGGGACCGCACCCTTTACCAGCAGCAGGTTGCGCTCGGCATCGACCCGGACGACTTCTATGTTCTGTGTACTGCGGCGGACATTACCCATGTGACCGGACATCTTCTTGCCCTTGAAGACACGCCCCGGGGTCTGGCACTGGCCGATCGAGCCGGGCGCACGGTGCGAAATCGAGTTGCCGTGGGTCGCATCCTGCATGCGGAAGTTGTAGCGCTTGACGACGCCCGCAAAGCCCTTGCCGATGGAAGTGCCGGTCACGTCGACGCGCTGGCCTTCCTCGAAAATCTCTACCTTGATCTCACTGCCCGGCGCCAGGTCCTCGCCTTCATCGTCAGCAAGACGGAATTCCCACAGACCGCGACCGGCCTCGGTGCCGGCCTTGGCAAAGTGGCCTGACAGCGGCCGTGTGACACGCGATGCACGACGCGATCCCGTGGTGACCTGCAGCGCACGGTAACCGTCATTCTCAACGGTCTTGACCTGCGTCACGCGGTTCGGCTCGACCGAGATGACAGTGACAGGCACAGCGACGCCGTCATCCCTGATGATGCGAGTCATACCCTCTTTGCGCCCAACAATTCCGATAGTCATGACTGTATTCCGCCTAGTTCAGCTTGATTTGAACATCCACGCCCGCGGCCAGGTCCAGCTTCATCAGCGCATCCACGGTCTTCTCCGTCGGATCGACGATGTCCATCAGGCGTTTGTGGGTACGGATCTCGTACTGGTCACGCGCATCCTTGTTGACATGCGGCGAGATCAGCACGGTGAAGCGCTCCTTGCGTGTCGGCAGCGGGATCGGCCCGCGCACC
>CAMYKJ010000270.1 GCA_947258945.1 uncultured Ectothiorhodospiraceae bacterium | reverse complement strand
ACGAAGACATCTTCGCCGCCGTCAGCGGGAGCGATAAAACCAAAACCCTTGGACTCGTTGAACCATTTAACAGTACCTGTAGCCATGTAACACCTCTGTGAAAAAAATTACTGGATAATCAATTGCAATTTATACAAGGGACCACGCAGGAGTTTATAAAGGAACAGCCGGAATGACCTGGGATAAATGCAATTTTGCCTAACGAATTTCAAGTGGCGAGAAAAATCTGCCCCCCTTAATGTCGTACAGGCGAATCATACCCCAGTTCAAATGTGAATGTCTCGTGGATTTTGAGGTATTTTTTCCCGGACTTGATCCGGGTTTGACCGTGTTTACCGTGGCTTGCGTCGCGTGCGCCGGGCTGAACTGCCGCCGGATCCATTTTTGTTAACTGCATGAAAAGTAATGGTGCCTGGCCGCGGCGTCGCATTATTGACTATTGAGGGCGAATAGCGGGCGAATCTCGGGTAGAACAACGCGCCTGCACTACATCCGGGCATCGCCGCAGTGTGCACGCAACAAGGGATTGCGAGCGGAGAGCAGATCATTTGTCCGCAAACCGAACAACGAAAAATGCAGTTGGGAAACTCTATCCGTTCACTTCGGTAAGCGCCATCAGGGGGTGGTCTTTACCGGCCGTATTCACCATAATGTGCCGCCTTTGCAATCGACGGGCGGGAATATGTGGTTCAGGAATCTTCAGGTTTACCGGCTGGATGACCGGGTAATTTCCGATCCCGAGGTGCTGGCGGCGCGCCTGCAGGATGACGCCTTCAGTGCTTGCGGCAGGATGGACATGGTCACTACCGGCTGGGCGCCGCCGCTTGGACGCCACGGAGTGCAGCTGGTCCATGCGGCCAACGGTTACCTCATGATCTGCCTGCGGCGCGAGGAGAAGCTGATTCCGGCCGGAGTCGTCAGGCAATTGCTCGACGACCGGGTGGCCGACATCGAGGCCGCGGAAGCGCGCGAGGTCTACCGCCGTGAAAAAATGCGCCTCAAGGAAGAGATCATCGTTGACCTGTTGCCGCGCGCGCTGACGCGCATCAGCAACCGCTTTGCCTATATCGATACACGCAACGCCATGCTGGTGGTCGACAGTGCCTCGGCGGGCAAGGCCGAGCTGCTGGTATCGCAGTTGCGCAATACGCTCGGCCGCCTGCCGGCCACGCCTCTGCACTCCGACAAGTCGCTGTCCGCCTGCATGACCCGCTGGCTGGATGGCGGGCAGCTACCCGACGGCTTCGGTCTTGGCGAGGACTGCGAGTTGAAACACCCCGAGCCCGATGGCGGCATGATCAGCTGCCGGCACCAGGACCTGTGTGCCGCCGAGGTGCGCAACCATATCAGGGGCGGCAAGCGGGCCGTCAGGCTGGCAATGCACTGGCGCGAGCGCCTGGCGTTCGTCCTGCACGAGGACCTGTCGATCAAACGCCTGCGTTTCGAGGACATCGTGCGGGAGCCGGAACAGGCGACCGAGGCGGATGATCCGGCCAGCCGCTTCGACCTGGATTTCTCCATCATGGTGCTGGAACTCGCCGCCTTTCTGCCGCAGCTGCTGGAAGCGGTCGGTGGCGAGGCCGGTCCCGGTGACAGGGCCGCGGAAAAACAGCCGCAGACCCGCGCACCTGCACCCGAGCCAGAACCGGCGTGAGATGAAGCTACACCCGTTGTTGCAGCAGGACTGCCACCTCATGGGACGCTTCCCGCTGTGTCACCTGCTGTTGATGCAGGACGCCAACTACCCGTGGTTTATCCTGGTACCGGATCGTGACGACATCACCGAAATCCACCAGCTGCAGGAAGCGGACCGCCGGCGCCTGCTGGATGAATCGGTCATACTGTCCCGCGCGCTGCAGGCGGTGTTTGCGCCGGACAAGCTGAATATTGCCGCACTCGGCAATATCGTGCCGCAATTACACCTGCATCATATCGTACGCTACCATGATGATCCGGCCTGGCCCGACCCGGTGTGGGGCAGGGTGGCACGCCGTGAGTACACGGACGCCGGCAGGCGCG
>CAMYKJ010000269.1 GCA_947258945.1 uncultured Ectothiorhodospiraceae bacterium | reverse complement strand
CGCGCCCAGGTCCTCGAACACCTGCAAGCCGTAGATATGATCCGCGTGGTAGTGACTGACAATGACCCGGACGATGGGCTCGCTGGTGACCATGCGGATTTTATTCAGCAGGGCATCCGCCAGCGACGGGGAGCCCAGTGCATCGAACACCACCACACCGGCACCGGTCACGACGAACCCGGCATTGGAAATAAAACCCTCGTTATCGGTCGCGACGCCCGGCTCGCCCTGTACGAACCAGACATGCTCGGACACCTGCAACAGCTTCATGACCACGCTGACCGGTGCATAGTCAACCGGGCTGTCGTTGTCGGGCCTGGCAGGTGATTGCCAGAACAGCAGTAATACGGAGAGCGTAAAGATAATCAGGCGCATGTGCGGAATCCTTGTTGTTTAACAGTGTACTGCGCACGCACCGAAAATCAAACCGGCCGTTACGCGCGACGGCGGCGGAAGAACTCCCTGAGAATGTCGCCACACTCCTGCGCAAGTACACCGCTGCGGATCTCGACGGTTTTGACTGCCCCGCTCTTCGGGTCATCGGCGGCATACACCAGTCGCGCCACCCGGGCGTGCACCATGGCACCCACGCACATCAGGCAGGGTTCCAGCGTGACGTACAGGGTGGTATCCGCCAGCCGGTAGTTGCCGGTCAATGCACCGGCCTCACGCAGACACACCACCTCGGCATGTGCCGTCGGATCGTGGCTGCCAATCGGCCGGTTCCAGCCCTCTGCCAGCACGCTGCCATCATGCACCAGCACGGCACCAACCGGCACTTCGCCGGCAGCCGCACCGCGCCTGGCAAGCTCCAGCGCCCGCTGCATCCATTGCAAGTCGATTGTTGCGAGTGGCGAGTTTCCGGGATCCGAATTCATGAGATAAATCGTAGATCAATGGGGTCAGAGTCGATTGATCCTGTGTTTTATTAATTTTACTGAATCAGCAGGGAATCAATCGACTCTGATCTATTGATTTCAGTCGCTTGCCACTGGCCACTAGCCACTCGCAACTGTCTTATTCCCACTCGATAGTCGCCGGCGGCTTGCCGGAAATATCATAGGTCACGCGCGAGATGTCCGGCACCTCGTTGATGATACGGCGGGATACCAGGTCGAGGAATTCATACGGCAGGTGCGCCCAGCGCGCCGTCATGAAGTCGATGGTTTCGACCGCGCGCAGTGCCACCACCCAGGAATAGCGCCGACCGTCGCCGGTAACACCCACGGAACGGACCGGCAGGAATACGGTAAAGGCCTGGCTGACGGCATCATACAGCTCGTGACGTCGCAACTCCTCTATGAAGATATGGTCGGCAAGACGCAGGCAATCGGCATATTCCTTGCGCACCTCGCCCAGGATGCGCACACCCAGCCCCGGTCCCGGGAAGGGGTGGCGGTAGACCATGTCATACGGCAGGCCGAGTTCGACACCGAGCTTGCGCACCTCGTCCTTGAACAGCTCGCGCAGCGGCTCGAGCAGCTCCAGCTTCATCTCTTCCGGCAGTCCACCCACATTGTGGTGTGACTTGATCAGGTGCGCCTTGCCGGTCTTCGCACCGGCCGATTCGATCACGTCGGGGTAGATGGTCCCCTGCGCCAGCCACCCGGTGTCGCCACTGAGCTTGCCCGCCTCTTCCTCAAACACCTCGATAAACAGGTTGCCGATGATCTTGCGCTTCTGTTCCGGGTCGGCCTCGCCATCGAGCGCGGCCAGAAAGCGCTCCTCGGCATCGACCCGGATAACATGCACACCCATGTGCTCGGCGAAGGTCGCCATCACCTGGTCACCCTCGCGATAACGCAACAGGCCGTTGTCCACGAACACGCATACCAGCTGATCGCCGATGGCCTTGTGCAGGAGTGCGGCGACCACGGATGAATCCACCCCGCCGGACAGGCCGAGCAGGACCTTGCCCTTGCCCACCCGGCTGCGTATCTCCTGCAGGCTGCTCTCGACGATATGGTCCGGGGTCCACAGGTTGTCGCAACCGCACAGGTCGATCACGAAGCGGTGCAGGATACGTTCGCCCTGGCGGGTATGCGTGACCTCGGGATGAAACTGGATGCCGTAGAAACCGCGCGTATCGTCGGCCATGCCGGCCACCGGTGCACTGTCCGTGCTGGCGATGACCCGGAAACCGTCCGGCAATGCCGTTACGCGGTCACCGTGACTCATCCACACGTCCAGCAAGCCGTAACCCTCCACGCTGGTGTGGTCCTCGATATCCGTCAGCAGGCGGGAGGATGAAGCCGCGCGCACCGAACTGTTCGATCTCGGCAGGATCGGTATCGTACGGCCAGATTTCGCAATAGACGCCCTGTTCGCGCACGCGACGCGCAATCAACTGGGTGTACTGTGAACCGAAATCCAGGATCAGGATCCGGTGGGCATGGATGTCATTGGTCATAAATAGATAGAACCCAGGTGAATACTTCCCCCGTAACCCCCCTCTCCCTTCGGGAGAGGGCTGGGGAGAGGGGATTAGAAAAGTGTTTACCTGACTATATCCCCTCATCCTGGCCTTCTCGGCAATTGCTCCATGCATTGCCCTACCTCCTGCATCCATGCAGTCGTCCCGAAGGGAGAAGGAATTCAAATGCTTTACTGTGGTGCGAACACTCAGGTATTCACGCGATAGTTCGGCGCTTCCTTGGTTATCGAGACATCGTGCACATGACTCTCGCTCACGCCGGCGTTGGTAACGCGGATGAATTCCGGCCGGGTGCGCATTTCCTCGATGGTGGCGCAACCGGTATAGCCCATGCTGGCGCGCACACCGCCCATCAACTGATGCAGGATCGTGATCATGGTGCCCTTGTAGGGCACACGGCCCTCGATCCCTTCCGGCACCAGCTTGTGGCCTTGTAGGAACGCCCCTGGTAGAGTTCGACCTCGCCCGGCGCCTCCTCGGTACCGGCGAACATGCTGCCGATCATCACCGACCAGGCCCCGGCCGCGATGGCCTTGGCCACGTCACCGGAATAGCGGATGCCGCCGTCGGCAATCAGCGGGATGCCGTCGTTCTTCAGCTCGCCCGCCACATTGGCAACGGCCGTGATCTGCGGCACACCGATGCCCGAGATGATACGTGTCGTGCAAATCGACCCCGGCCCGATACCCACCTTGACGGCGTCGGCACCGGCATCGGCCAGTGCCCGCGCAGCAGCGGCCGTGGCGATGTTGCCACCGATGACCTGCAGGTCCGGGTAATGCTGCTTGACCCAGCGCACCCGGTCGATCACACCCTGCGAATGGCCGTGCGCAGTGTCTACCACCACCACGTCGACACCTGCGGCGGCCAGCGCATCGACGCGTTCATCGGTGCCGCCGCCGGTACCGACGGCTGCACCGACACGCAGTCGACCGAGATCGTCCTTGCAGGCGTTCGGAAAGTCGGTGGACTTCTGAATGTCTTTTACGGTGATCATCCCGCGCAGCCTGAAGTCGCCATTGATGACCAGTAGGCGTTCGATGCGATGCTTGTGCAGCAGCGCAATCACCTCATCCTTCGATGCGCCCTCCTGCACCGTGACCAGCCGTTCCTTCGGCGTCATGACGCTGGAGACCGGATTGTCCAGGTTGAGCTCGAAGCGACGGTCGCGACTGGTGACAAGACCGACCAGGTCGTCGCCGTCGACCACCGGTACGCCGGAGATGTTATTGGCACGGGTAAGCTCGACTACCTCGCGAATCGTGGCATCGGGCGACACGGTGATCGGGTCCTTGATCACGCCACTTTCGAATTTCTTGACCGCCTGCACCTCGGCGGCCTGCTGCGCAATGTCGAGGTTCTTGTGGACAATGCCGACGCCGCCTTCCTGTGCCAGGGTGATGGCCAGCCGGGACTCGGTCACCGTGTCCATGGCCGCGGACAACACCGGGATCTGCAGGCTGATATCGCGCGTCAGCCGGGTTTGCAGGCTGGCATCGCGCGGCAGGACGGTGGAGTGGGCGGGAAGCAGCAGGACATCATCAAAGGTAAGGGCTTCCTGCACAATGCGCATAGGGATTCAGTTTCCGCCGGTTGAGAGTGGGCGCCAATTATAGGGACTGGAGGAGTCCCGGTAAACTGCGGCCGGCCTATTTCACCTGATTTCAGTGGTTTTTTACGCAAATGGCCGCGTGCATCGTCTGATCCGGTGTATGCTGTGCCGCAATGACCGACCCGGCAACCGACAACCGCCGACTGCCGCCCGAGCGGGACGTCTTCAGCGTCTCCCGGCTCAACCGCACGGCCCGGCAGCTGCTGGAACAGAGCCTGACGCGCATCTGGATCGAGGGCGAGCTGTCCAATATCGCGCGGCCCACCTCCGGCCACCTGTACTTCACGCTCAAGGACAGCAATGCCCAGGTACGCGGCGCCATGTTTCGCAGCCGTAACCAGCTGCTGCGCTTCAAGCCCGAAGAAGGCATGCAGGTCACGGTGCGCGCCAAGGTCAGCCTGTATGAACCGCGCGGCGACTACCAGCTGATCGCGGAGTACATGGAAGAAGCCGGTGACGGCGT
>CAMYKJ010000268.1 GCA_947258945.1 uncultured Ectothiorhodospiraceae bacterium | reverse complement strand
GCCGTGCTGATCGGGCGTACGGAGGGTGAGACGGGGATTCTGGAGAAATAATCAATGTAGGAGCGCACCGCGTGCGCGAATTGTTTGAATATTTTAATCGCGCACACGGTGCGCTCCTACATCATTCTAACGGTGCCATGCCGACGGTGCTGTAGCCGCCGTCCACGTAGGTGATCTCGCCGGTGATACCCGCGGCAAGATCGGAGCAGAGAAAGGCTGCGGCGTTGCCGACGTCCTCGATGGTCACGTTGCGGCGCAGCGGGGCGGTATGCGCAAAGGTCTCCAGCAGCTTGCGGAAGTTGCTGATACCGGACGCGGCCAGCGTCCTGATCGGGCCGGCGGAAATGCCGTTGACGCGAATACCCTCCGGGCCGAGGCTCTGTGCGAGATAACGCACATTTGCTTCCAGACTGGCCTTGGCGATACCCATGACATTGTAGTTGGGGATGGTCTTGACGGCCCCCAGGTAACTGAGGGTCAGCAGGGCGGCGTTGCGCCCCTGCATCATCGGCCGGCCGGCCTTGGCCAGGGCCGCAAAACTGTATGAACTGATGTCGTGGGCGATGGCAAAGCCTTCCCGTGTGACGCACTCCAGGTAGTCGCCGGCAAGCTGCTCGGCCGGCGCAAAGGCCACCGAATGGACGATGCAATCGAGCCCGTCCCAGTGCTTGCCGAGCCCGGAAAACAGTGCCTCGATCTGTTCGTCGCTGCTCACATCGCAGGGCAGGACGATATCCGAGTCGCATTGTTTCGCCATCTTGGTGACGCGGGGTTCGAGTTTGTCGTTCGGATAACTGAAGGCCAGTTCCGCGCCTTCCCGCAACATGGCCTGGGCAATACCCCAGGCAATCGAGCGATTGCTGGCCAGTCCGACGATAAGCGCGCGCTTGCCGCTCATGAATCCCATAGCAGTATCCCGGTGTCTCGATGATTCAGGAAGTACCCGGCCGGTCACGGGCGGGTCACGGTGCCGATACGTTACCGGAAAATACCTGTCAGGTGAAGTGCCTGAAAACATGGTGCCTGTCATGGCGATCGTTATAATAAGCCACCATGCGTGCGGTCCCCTTTGTAGGCAAGCAACCTTGTTTCTCCTGTGTGGCCGGTCTCATGCTGGCCGCTTCGCTGTTGTTGTCGGCCTGCAGCGACCAGCCGTGGAACCGGCCGTATCCGGCAGCGGATGCCGGCAGGAATACCCTCTATTCATCGTTCTCCGAACGGCCGAAACACCTCGATCCCGCCCAGTCCTACAGCTCGAACGAGGTGACGTTTACCGGTCAGATCTACGAGCCGCCGTTGCAGTATCACTACCTCAAGCGCCCCTATGAACTCATTCCCCTGACCGCAACCCGGCTGCCGGTGGCACGCTATCTGGATGCGGAGGGTAACGCCTTGCCGGATGATACGCCGGCCGATGCGGTGGCCTACAGCTACTACGATGTCAGCATCCAGCCGGGTATTCGCTATCAGCCGCACCCGGCATTTGCTCGCGATGAGCAGGGGGCACTGCGTTATCACGACCTGACGGCCGGGGACCTGGCTGATATCTATTCGCTCGGCGATTTCACGGCAACCGGTTCCCGCGAGCTGACCGCGGCCGATTACGTTTACCAGATAAAACGCCTGGCGCACCCCGGCCTGCATTCTCCCATCCTTGGCCTGATGAGCGATTACATCGTGGGACTGGGCGACTATGCAAAGATGCTCAATGATGTATGGCAGGACGCCGGGGGCATGCAGGCCGGCACCTACCTGGACCTGCATGCCTATCCGTTGAGTGGCGTGCAGGAGATCGACCGGTATACCTATCGCATCAAGCTGCACGGCAAGTACCCGCAGCTGCTGTACTGGCTGGCCATGCCGTTTTTCGGTCCGGTGCCGGCGGAGGCGGACGCCTTTTATTCCCAGCCGGGTATGAAAGAGCGCAATATCACACTGGACTGGTACCCGGTGGGTACCGGGCCCTACATGCTGACGGTCAACAACCCGAACCGGCAAATGGTGCTCGAGCGCAATCCGAATTTCCA
>CAMYKJ010000267.1 GCA_947258945.1 uncultured Ectothiorhodospiraceae bacterium | reverse complement strand
GACCCCATGCGGCGCAGCTGGCGGGTGATGTTGCCGCCGGATTCCTCTTTCCATTTCCAGATGCGCTCGATGAAATCCTTGCGGCCGAGATCGTGACGGGACTTGCCTTCGGCAGCCAGTTGCCGCTCGACCACCATCTGCGTGGCGATGCCGGCGTGGTCGGTGCCCGGCTGCCACAGGGTTTGGTCTCCCTTCATGCGGTGGTAGCGGATCAATGCATCCATGATGGTGTTATTGAAGCCGTGCCCCATGTGCAGGCTGCCGGTCACGTTCGGCGGCGGGATCATGATGCAATACGGTGTGCCTTCGCCGGTGGGCGCAAAGTAACCGTCCTGTTCCCAGGTTTCGTACCAGTGTTCTTCGATTGCGTGCGGGTTGTAGGTCTTGTCCATCAGGATTCCGCTGCTGTCACGGTCTTGCCCGACCGAAAGCGGCGATTATACCTGAAGGAGGGTGTATGTCGGTTGCGGGCGTTTGCCGCCGCGGGCAGGGTGCTCAGGTGTGCAGCTCGGAGTCCAGCAAGGCCCGGGCGATGAGCACCGGCAGGGCAGTATCCAGTTGTCGCCTGATATGCTGCGAGGCGATGTCAGTGTGTTCGTCCATGGTCCTTTTGACGGCCTCGTCGATAGCCTCCGCCAGTTTTTGTTCGATCTGCAGGCGCACGTCGCGTGCCAGGTCGCCTGCCATCTGGTCGAGCTGCTGCTGAACCATGCCGCTGCTGAGGAGTTCGCGTGCGATGTCTTCGGGTGAGCGTATGGGGGGCGGCGGTGGTGGCGGGGCAGGTTGCCTGTCCAGGGACGCGCTTTCCATTTTCTCTTCCGGCACCAGGTCCGTCAGGATCGGTATCCCGTCCTTGTCCAGTGCCAGGTCTGAGTAGTTGTGCTTCATAGCTTATGGGTATTCAGGGTATAGCCACGGTCCTGGTAAAAACGGTAACGGTCACGGGCCGCCGTACGCTGCTGTTCGTCAGCACCAACCAGCTCGGCCACCCGGTTGAAGCGGCTGAACCAGGCGGGCACCTCGCTGGAGAGATTGACCAGCACGTCGTTGAAGTCGCCCGGCTCAGTGTCGTGACCCAGCGCAACCGGCTGCTCCCCGTCTGATCCAGTATAGACAGCATGGGGAATAAAGCTACCCGCCCGGAATGTCCACAACAGGTCGTCCAGTTCGCCGAGCTCCTGCGGTGATGCCGCGTTGATATAGACCCGGTGACCCTGTTTCCAGGCCTTTTCCGTCAGGCGGCAGGTGAGCAACGGCCGCGCAGCGGCTGCCGTATCTGCCAGTATGTAGAAGTCGACCTGCGTCATCGCTGGCCGCAGCGATCGAGCAGGAACTGGCACAGCAGGGAGACCGGCCGGCCGGTCGCGCCCTTTTCCTTGCCGCCTTTCCAGGCCACACCGGCAATATCGAGATGGGCCCAGTGATACTTTTTGGTAAAGCGGGACAGGAAGCAGGCGGCGGTGATGGTGCCGGCCTCGCGCCCGCCGATGTTCGCCATGTCCGCAAAATTACTGTCGAGCTGCGGCTGGTAATCGTTCCACAGGGGCAGGTGCCAGGCACGGTCGCCGGCGGCTTCGCCCGCGGCGAGCAGGTCCCTGGCCAGCTTGTCGTCGTTGCTCAACAGGCCGGCCGCGTGAGCGCCCAGCGCGATGACGCAGGCGCCTGTGAGCGTGGCGATGTCGATCACGACCGCCGGGTTGAATTTTTCGCACCAGGTCAGGGCGTCGCACAGGATCAGGCGCCCCTCGGCATCGGTGTTCAGCACCTCGATGGTCTGGCCGGACAGGCTGGTGACGATGTCGCCCGGCTTGCTCGCCTTGCCGCTTGGCAGGTTTTCCGTGGCCGGTATGACGCCGACGACGTTGAGCGGCAGTTCCATGTCCACGCAGGCCTGCAGCGTGCCGAGTACGCTGGCGGCGTTGCCGCCACTGTATTCGAGGCTGATCAGTTTGGCCGGCTCATCGCTGCCGCGTGCAACCGACAGCAGGGCGCCCATGCCGAGCTTTTTCATGGCCGTCGCGTCCATGACGCTGACCTTGAGTTGCTTGCTGGCCTTGCCCAGTTCGCGGGCGGTATTCGCCAGGTGCGACGGCGTGCACAGGTTGCCCGGCAGGTCGCCGAGCGAACGCGCCAGCTCGACACCGGCAGCAATCGCTACGCCATCGGTCACGGCCCTGCGTGCCTGCTCCTGCGCTTCCTTGCCGACATTGATGGCGAGCCGGCGCAGCGGACGCCTGGCCTTGTCCTTTTTGCTCTTCAGTTCATCCGGCATGTACAGTGTGCCGCGGGCCAGTTCCACCTGGGTGCGGATGTTGTGGTAAGGGTCGCTGCCCTTGACGTCCAGTTCGGCAAGATAGGTGACCGCATCGGTTGCGCCGGAGGCATTGACTGCCTGTGCGGCAGCCGCAACCGCCTTGCGGTAGGCGCCGCTGTCGAACTCGCCGGGCTTGCCGCAGCCTGCCAGCAACACCCGCTCGCACTTTGCACCACTCGGGTAATGAACCAGCAGGGTGTCGCCACACTTGCCATCCATTTCACCGTCGGCAAGCAACTTGCCGAGCAGACCACGCGTGGTCTTGTCAAAGCGGCTGGCCGGTTCGGACAGCTTGCGTCGTTCGAAGACGCCGAGAATGACACAGCCGGTTTTGATGCTGGCGGGATGTTCGCTTTTAACAGTGAAATTCATCAAGGAATCCTCGTCTGTCCGTGGTTGTGTTTGCAGCTGACCGGCGAAGTGTTATACGGTAGCCGCGTAGCCGGATTGATGCCTGTCCAGGTATCAGTATGACAGGGGAGTGTACTGGAAGCAGACGTGTTTTTCATCGTGCTTCCCGGGCGAGCCAGATGTTGCAGATTTTCGATCGTTACCTGCTTAAAGAGGTGATCAGCGGCTGGTTTGCCGTGACGGCCGTGCTGACGCTGGTGCTGGTCAGCAACAGGCTGGTGCAATTCATCGGTGATGCAGCCGAGGGCGATATCCCGGGCGATGTTGTGTTACGTCTGCTGGGTCTGCAGATGGTGTGGTATCTCGTGCTGGTGGTGCCGTTTGCGCTGGCCCTGGGTGTGGTGCTTGGTCTGGGCCGCCTTTATCGTGACAATGAAATGGTGGTGTTGTCGGCCTGCGGCGTGGGTCCGGGTCGCATCTACCGGCCGCTGATGATGCTGGGCGTGCTGGTGGCCGTGGTGCTTGCCTGGTTTGCACTGCAGATCAGCCCCGAAGTGCAGGGCATGAGTAATCGCCTCATGGCCACTGCCCAGCAGGAGGCCGACCTGACCGTCCTCAGTGCCGGTCGTTTCAACGAACTGCATCGCGGCCGGGTGACTTTCTACGCCGAACGCCTGTCCGACGACCGTGACCGCATGCAAAACGTGTTCGTCGTATTCCGCGACGGGGAGGAGGCGAACGGGCAGTCGCACCTGGTGACGGCGAAGTCGGCTTACCGGACACTGGACGAGGCCACCGGCGACGACTTCCTGGTGCTGGTCGACGGTCACCGTTACGAGGGCACCCCGGGCCAGGCCGATTACCGGGTCATGCAATTCGGCAAGTACGGGGTGCGGGT
>CAMYKJ010000266.1 GCA_947258945.1 uncultured Ectothiorhodospiraceae bacterium | reverse complement strand
CGGTGTTGTGACTGCCGTCGTGTGCCGTCACCGTGACCTGGCGGTCCGGCAACAACTGGCCACGGCCGGGCAGCCAGTCGATACCGTTTGACTTGAACAAGCCGACGATCCCGCCGGTCAGGTCACGGACCACCTGGTCCTTGTTGGCAACCATCGCCGCAACGTCCAGCGTCAGGTCACCTGCCCGTATACCGTGCCGCCCCAGATCGCTGCCTGCACGTTCGTACAGCTCGGAGCTTTCCAGCAGGGCCTTGGAGGGGATACAGCCCGCGTTCAGGCAGGTACCGCCCGGTACGGGATTTCCATCCTTGTCGCGCCAGTCATCGATACAGGCGGTTTTCATACCAAGCTGTGCGCAGCGAATCGCCGCGACATAACCCGCGGGTCCGGCACCGATGACGATTACGTCGTAGTCAGTATTCATAATTCTTTTTCACCGGTTCACCCTCCCCCTCAGGGGGAGGGCCGGGGAGAGGGGAATGTCTATTTGTCGTTTTGCTGGTGCGCAATCAGCCCGCACCCTGCTTCTATTACGGCAGTGAACTGTTCTTACAAATCCAGCAGCATCGCGGCTGGCTCTTCCAGCAGTTCCATGATCGTCTTCAGGAACGTCACGCCGCTCTTGCCGTCGACAATGCGGTGATCGTAGGTCAATGCCAGGTACATGATCGGGCGCACGACAACCTCGCCGTTTTCGACAACGGGACGATCCTTGATACTGTGCATGCCGAGGATGGCGCTTTGCGGCGGGTTCAGGATCGGCGTCGACAGCATGGAACCGAACACACCGCCATTGGTAATGGAAAACGTGCCGCCGGTAATTTCTTCCATGGTTAGCTTGCCGTCGCGGGCACGGGTTGCAAAGTCGACGATTTCGTTTTCGATCTCTGCCAGGCTCATGTATTCCGCATTGCGCAGGATCGGCACGACCAGACCACGGTCGGTGCTGATGGCGACGCCGATGTCGCAGAATCCGTGGTAAACAACCTCATCGCCATCGATCGAGGCGTTGATCTCGGGGTGCCGTTTCAGTGCTTCGGCCGCGGCACGCACGAAGAAAGACATGTAGCCCAGCCGCACGCCGTGCTTTTTCTCGAACGCCTCGCGGTGCCGCTCACGCAGCGCCTTGACGGGTTGCATGTTGACCTCGTTGAACGTGGTCAGCATGGCCGTGGTTTGCGTCGCCTGCAGCAGGCGTTCCGCAACGCGCGCACGCAGACGTGACATGGGTACACGCTGCTGCGGGCGTTCTTCCTCGTATTCGGGCAGTGACGGGGCCGGTGGTGCAACGGCCCTGGGGGGCCGGTGGCGGTGGAACGGCCCTGGCGGCCGGTTCGGGGGCAGGCGGCGCAGCCACGGGCTGCGCGGCGGCCTGTACCTGCGTGATACCGGCCAGCACGTCGGCCTTGGTGATCCGGCCACTCCGCCCGCTGCCGCTCAGGTGACGCGGATCGATGTCGTGCTCGGCCAGCAGACGGCGCGCGGCGGGTCCCGGCGCCGGTACGGTGTCGTCACCCACCGCCGCCTGCAGTTCGACCACGGCTTCTTCAGTGTTGTCGGCAACCTGACTGAGACTGCCACTGGCGCTGATCACGCCGATGACCTGGTCCGCCACGACGGTACTGCCATCGACAACCAGTATCTTTTCCAGCACGCCGTCCTGCGGGGCCGGCACCTCGAGCACAACCTTGTCGGTCTCGATATCGACCAGCGGCTCGTCGCGCCGGATCGCATCGCCAGGCTGCTTGTGCCAGCAGACCAGCACACCGTCGCTGACCGATTCCGGCAGGGCCGGCACCTTGAGTTCAGTCGTCATTACACATCACCCATAGTCACTACTGGTCCGCCAGGCCCAGCGCCTGTGACACCAGCTGCTGTTGCTGCTGCACATGCAGGCCGGCATAGCCAACGGCCGGCGCCGATAATGCATCGCGGCCAGTATAAACAAAGTCGTTTTCAGCACCAATCACCTCTTCGAACTTGTGGCGCGTTGCATACCAGGCACCCTGGTTCTGTGGCTCTTCCTGGCACCAGACAAATTCCTTTACGTTCGGGAAGCGCGCCAGTTCCTCGCGCAACAACCGCCAGGGGAACGGGTACAGTTGCTCCATACGGATCAGTCCGACCGTGTCGAGCCCGGCCTCGGCGCGCCGCTCGAGCAAATCGTAATAGACGCGTCCACTGCACATCACCAGGCGCGTCACAGCCAGCGGGTCCTCGATCAGCGTGTCACCCAGTACCGGATTGAACTTGCCCTGCGAGAGTTCCTCGAGGGTGGATGTCGCCAGCTTGTGCCTGAGCAGGCTTTTCGGCGACATGACGACCAGCGGGCGGCGCACCGGCCGGATCATCTGCCGCCGCAGCATGTGGAACATCTGTGCCGGCGTGGTCGGATTGCACACCTGGATATTATGGTCGACGCACAGTTGCAGGAAGCGTTCCAGGCGTGCGGACGAATGTTCGGGCCCCTGCCCCTCGTAAGTCAGTCCGCACAGGCGGCCCCACTTGCCTTCGCCGGAAGTGATGAACTGGTCGATCACGACCTGGGCAACGTTCGCGAAGTCGCCGTATTGCGCCTCCCAGATCGTCAGTGTTTCCGGCTCGGTCGTCGCGTAGCCGTATTCAAACGCCAGCACGGCTTCCTCGGACAACATCGAATCGAAGATCAGGAAATGCGGCTGGTTCTCCGCAATGTTCTTCAACGGCATCCAGGTGCTGCCATCGCGCTGGTTGTGCAGCACGGCATGCCGGTGGAAGAATGTGCCGCGTTCGCTGTCCTGCCCGGAAATCCTGATCGGAAAGCCATCGTTGATCAGGCTCGCGAATGCCAGCGATTCGGCAAAGCCCCAGTCGACCGGCAGTGCGCCGGCGGCCATCTTGCGCCGGTCATCCAGCACGCGCGCCACACGCGGGTGCGGCTCGAATCCCGTGGGCAGCTGTTGCAGACGCTCGGCCAGTCTGGCCAGTGTATCCTCGCTGACCCTGGTATCGCACGGCTCGTCCCAGGTATAGCCGACGTAGGATTTCCAGTTAACGGCCACTTGCTTGTCGACCGGCTTGTGCAGAATCACATTCGGGGTGACGCTCTTGCCGGCATCCAGCAGATCGCGGTATTCGTGCATCATTGCATCCGCCGCGTCGGCCGTGAGCGTATTGTGCGACTGCAGTTTTTTCGCATACAGCTCGCGCGTTGTCGGCAGGGATCGAATATCGCGATACATGATCGGCTGGGTAGCCGCCGGCTCGTCCGCCTCGTTGTGCCCGTGCCGCCGGTAGCAGACGAGGTCGATGACGACGTCCTTGCCGAACTGCATGCGGTAGTCAAGCGCCACGCGTGTAATGAACATGACGGCTTCCGGATCATCACCGTTGACATGGAAAATCGGCGCACCGACCATCTTGGCCACGTCCGTGCAGTAGAGCGTGGAACGCGCATCCTTGATCTGGCTGGTGGTGAACCCGATCTGGTTATTGACCACGATGTGCACGGTCCCGTGCGTGCTGTAACCACGCAACCCGGACATATTGAAGGTTTCCATGACCACGCCCTGGCCGGCAAACGCGGAATCACCGTGAATGACGACCGGCATGACATGCGTACCCTCGAAGTCATTGTAACGCTGCTGGCGCGCACGCACCGAACCCTCAACAACCGGCGAAACGATCTCGAGATGCGACGGGTTGAAGGCCAGCGCCAGGTGGACCAGGCCGCCGCCGGTATGGATGTTCGACGAAAATCCCTGGTGGTACTTCACATCACCCGTGGAATGCTGACGGTCATGCTGGTCCTCGAACTCGGAGAACAGCGCCGAGGGCAGCTTGCCGAGTATGTTGACCAGTACGTTCAGGCGACCGCGATGGGACATGCCGATGACGATTTCCTTCATTCCCTGTTCGCCGGAGCGCTCGATCAGTTCGCCCATCAGCGGGATCAGGCTCTCGCCCCCCTCGAGCGAGAAGCGCTTCTGGCCTACATACTTTGCATGCAGGTAACGCTCGATCCCCTCGGCGGCAGTCAGTCGCTGCAACAGCCACTGCTGCCTGTCAGGCGACACCTCGGGATGTGACTGTACACTCTCCAGTTGCTGCTGGATCCAGCGTTTTTCGTCTGTCGCCGAGATGTGCATGTATTCGGCACCGACGGTTCCGCAGTAGGTACGGTTGAGTGCAACCAGGATATCTTTCAGGGTTGCCTCTTCCGGACCGACCAGCGAACCGGTACGGAAGACCGTAGCTGCATCCGCATCCGACAACTCGTGGTAGGCGAGTTGCAGCTCACTGACGGGTTCGGAATCGACACGGCGTAACGGGTCGGTCCTGGCAAATTGGTGGCCCAGGAAGCGGTAGGCATTGATCAGCTGGAGCACGCGCACCTGCTTGCGCTCCTGGCTGAGTCGCGTGCCAGTGTCGCGTGCGACCCGGCGGCCGCGCAGGTGGCCGGTCAGCCGAGAAAACTCCTCGCGTAAACTCCTCGCGTACGTCGGAATGGAAAACGTCGTCCACCTCCACACCGTTGACTTGCGGCAGGGCGTCGAAGTATGCGCGCCAGTTGTCGGAAACCGAGTCGGGATCGCGCTGCCAGGATTCATACTGTGCCTCGAGCCAGGCGCCATTCGCGCCGTCCAGCAACGAAGTCTGTTGCAGCGCTTTCATCATTGGCTTGCCCATACTCGAAAACTCCGGCAATCGGGGTAACCTGCACGGTACGGCGGGTGCCGTATCCTTTAATATATAGACGGTATCGTTATGCTGGCAATAATCTTTAGACCCTGTGGATTTGCAGGCGTTTCAACGGGCATACCTGTCACACATGAGTCGGGGGGAGGTATGATCGTGAACCGGTCCGGAAACCGGTCTGGACCATACCCGGGGCAACTTCCCTGCAGGGCGTCGCTCCCTGCATCCCTGCCTCCCGGCGACGATGGACAGGATGTCCGAGTGCCGTGTAGCACAGGGATGTGCGAGAACGGCCGTACCTACGTCCCTGCAGGCAAAAAAAAGGCTGCCTGGAGGCAGCCTTTCTGCTGCGGTGTCGTATCGGTTACTGGCTGTTGAGCACGATGTAGTCGATCGCCGCCCAAAGCTCGTCATCGCTGCAGTCCATGCACAGCCCCTTCGGCGGCATGGCGTTCAGGCCGTTGATGGCATTGGCCATGAGTGAATCCTTGCCGGCGGCGACACGCGGCGCCCAGGCGGCAGCATCACCCAGCTTGGGTGCACCGGCCGCACCGGTCGTGTGGCAAGACATACACTTGCTGTTGTAGATCATTTCGCCGGAGCGGGGTTCGGCCGGGGCGGTATCGACGGCTGCGACCGCCATCGGCGCTGCCGGTTCCGGTTCGGACTCACCGGCCACGCGGACATTACCCACCGGCCTGATGTTGCCGACGACGACCTCTTCCGGCTTGTACTCGGCCACCTCGGAGGTCAGGTTACTGGCCAGGATGATCAGGATGACGCAGCCGATGGCCAGGCCGCCCATGATGTAGAAAAATGTGGTGTAAAAACTCTTGTCGTCGCTCACTGTTATCTCCTGCTGAATCCGGCGAAGGCGGCTGGCGCCTGCCACTGAAAACGCGCGATTATACTGTATCAGGGGCGGCGCATGAAATTGCCCGCGACCCGACCCCGGTCACCGATGCCCGCCATAGACCTGCTCCGGCACAGACGTTATCCTACCGTCCTGCCTTCCGGTACCCGCTGTATGGACCGGCCGGCAAAAAAGCGCCCGTAGCTCAGCTGGATAGAGTACCGGCTTCCGAAGCCGGGTGTCACAGGTTCGAATCCTGTCGGGCGCGCCAAAATGATGATTGGCCGGACTTTATGTTCGGTCAATCAACCGCTACGCACGACAGGAGGCGAACCTGTGAAAGCGGCGGGTACGGTATCGATGCTGCTCGCAAGGAAATCCTGTCCAGCATCCAGCGCTTCAAGGACGCCCCGGTCAAGCCGCATTTCCAGGCGTTTCAGCTTCACACCCGTCATCCCCCGCGCAGGCGGGGATCCAGCCGTA
>CAMYKJ010000265.1 GCA_947258945.1 uncultured Ectothiorhodospiraceae bacterium | reverse complement strand
AGCGGGCCGGTCGGATGTACATCGTGTTCCCGAACGCGGCGCAGCAGATCATCATCGATGCTGTCTGCGATAAAAAAGCTGTGGCTGCCGTCGAGCTGCATGGCGTCACCCGCAACGGGGCTGTCCCAGCAACCGGTTGCTATGCGCTCAGACAGCACACGGTTAAACAACAGCGCACGCGCTGACGACAGCGCCAGACTGCGCTGGTTGCGCGACAGACGCAATCGCGGCCTGGCAAACAGTCGTTGCGCCGTACGCAGGTTACTGCCGTCACGGCCGAAGCGCTGCGCGCCAAAATAATTCGGTACCCCGCTGGCGCGAACCTGGTCCAGACGCTGACCGAGCACCTCACGGTCGCCGCTCAGGCCACGGATGACCAGCCGGAACGCATTGCCCCGCAGGGCACCGCGCTGCAACTTGCGCGCATGCCGGACATGCTGCAGGACACGGATGTTTTCATCGTCGAGTAGCGTCCAGTCAGGGTCATCGCGACCGGGCAGAAGTACAGAGAACCACTGCTCCGTCACCGCCTGGCGGTCTTTCAGGCCGGCGAATCCGACGTCGCGCGGATGCACGCCGGCGATCCTGGCCAGCCGTTCTGCGATCACCGGGGTATTTGTATTGCGCTTGCGCACCCTGACCCAGGCATGCTCGCCGGTACCTGCCGGCTCGAGCAGGGGTAATTCGGTGACCTGGAAGTCTTCCGCCGCATGACGGACAGCCCCGCTCGCCGGCGGCTTGCCGTGTGCATGGGCGAGCGAATGAATTGCCTGTTCGAGCACGCGATCGTGCGCGCTCAGTCGTCCAGCAGCACGACGGCAAACGCGGCAATCCCCTCGCCCCTGCCAGTGAAGCCGAGATGTTCGGTGGTGGTCGCCTTGATGTTGACCTGGGCGGCTGTTACTGCCAGGTCTGCACTGATGTATTCGCGCATCTCGCCAATCCAGGGCGCCAGCCGCGGCGCCTGTGCGATCACCGTGATATCGGCATTCACCAGCGTCAATCCTTCCTCACCGACCAGCGCGTTGACCTTGCGCAGCAACACGCGGCTGTCGATGTCACGCCAGGCGGAATCCTCCGGCGGGAAATACTGGCCGATATCGCCCAGCCCGGCCGCACCCAGCAGCGCATCGCACAGCGCATGCAGCACAACGTCCCCGTCCGAGTGCGCTTCCAGGCCACGGTTAAAGGGGATCGTCACGCCACCCAGTACCAGGGAGTCTCCCTCGCCGAAGGCATGCACATCCACACCCTGTCCGATTTTCATGGCATTGACCTCGCCTGCAGATAGAACGCTGCCAGCGCCAGGTCTGCCGGCAGGGTGATCTTGATATTGTCCCGATGACCCTGGACCATGCGCGGCCGGTGGCCGGCCAGTTCCATCGCCGCCGCTTCGTCGGTCACCAGTCGGCCGGTGGACAACGACCGGCGCAAGGCCGCGCGCAGCGGCGCCAGCCGGAACATTTGCGGTGTCAGGGCATGCCACAGCCCCTCACGTACCACGGTCCGTTCGATCCGCCCGTGCGCATCGACCTGTTTCATGGTATCGGCGACCGGCACCCCCAGCAATCCACCGGTGTCGTCATCAGCCAGTGTATCGATCAGCGTCACGATGTCCCCCGCACGCAGGCAGGGACGCGCCGCATCGTGCACCAGCACCCAGTCCCCGTCCTGTGCCGTCCGTGCCAGGGAGTCCAGCGCATTGAGCACCGAATGACACCGTTCATCGCCGCCGTTCACGGATTCAACGGGGCGTTTGCGGTAATGGCTGGCGATAGCCGGCCAGTCAGCATCGTCCGGCGCAACGGCAACCACGATGGATTCGATGCGCGGGCAGGACAACAGCGCATCGAGGGTATGTTCGATGACCGTTTTTCCGGCAAGCGGCAGGTACTGTTTGGGTGTGTCCGACGCCATACGCCGGCCGGCACCGGCCGCCGGCACCACGGCCCGGACTGTCGGTTCGGCTGGCATCTATTCCACGATCTGGTAGAAGGTCTCGCCGTCCTTGACCATGCCGAGGTCTTCCCGGGCATG